>DATBGF010000572.1:0-4453 GCA_036558145.1 Acidimicrobiales bacterium | reverse complement strand
CGGACGATGCCCGGGGCCGGGCGGGGGCCCGAGGTCACACTGATGCAGAAGGTCCACAGCATGTCGGGGCTGGTGGGGCTGCTGACCCACGACATGCCGGCCGCGATGAGCCGCCCCGGCACCTGGATGCACGACGCCCTGGAGTACCGGGACCAGTGGCGCAGCAAGCTGCTCCGGTCCGCCTCGTGGTCGCCGCTGTGGTGAGGCCGGGACGATGAACGTCGGGCAGGCGATCGATCCCGCGGTGGCCGCGGTCCCCGAGCGCACGGCGCTCGTCGCCGGCGACCGCCGGTGCAGCTACGGCGACCTCGACCGGTGGGTCCGCCGGGTGGCCGCGGCCCTGACGGCCCGCGGGGTCGGGCCCGGCGACCGGGTGGCGCTGGTCGACACCGGCAGCGTCCTGTCGGTCGCCACCATCCTGGCGGCGGCCCGGATCGGCGCCGCGTCGGCGCAGATGAACGTCCTGCTCACGCCGGACGAGCTGCGGGCGCTGGCCACGGCGGTCGGCGCCCGGATCGGCGTGGCCGGGGACCCGTACCGGTCGAACCTGGCCGCCGCCCTCGGCCACGGCGCCGTGCTCGGCGAGGACGACGTCCCCGGCACGGACCGGGACGGGGACGACCTCGACGCCGTGGGCGGCATCGACAGCGGCGACGACGCCCTGATCCTGTTCACCAGCGGTACCACCGGCCGGCCCAAGCCGGTCCCGATCAGCCACGGCGTGATCGCCGAGCGCCTGGGCTTCTACGGCACGCCCGTCGACCCCGGCGCCCCGCCGGTGGTCGACATGCTGTCGGCACCCATCTTCCACATCGGCGGGACGCTCGGGCTGCTCATCGGCCTGCACTCCGGCCGCACGATCGTGATGCTGCCCCGCTTCACCGCCGGGGCGTGGCTGGAGGCGGTCGAGCAGCACGGGGTGTCCCAGACGTTCGTCGTGCCCACGATGCTCCAGCGCATCCTCGACCACCCCGAGTTCGGTCGCCGGGACCTGAGCTCGCTCCGCCAGATCAGCTACGGCGCCGCCGCGGCCCCGGTGGCCCTGGTCGAGCGGGCGCTCGACGCCCTGGGAGACGTGCGGTTCGTCAACACGTTCGGCCAGACCGAGACGCTCGGCGCCTATGCGGCCCTCAGCGCGGAGGACCACCTCGCCCGCCACAAGCTCGGCACCGCGGGCAAGCCGTTCCCCGGGGTCGAGCTGCGGATCGTCGACGTGACGACCGGGACCGACTGCCCGGCCGGCACCACCGGGCAGGTGTGGGTGCGAGCGGCCCAGAACGTGACCCGGGACTGGCTGCGCACCGGCGACCTCGCCTTCGTCGACACCGACGGCTACCTCCACCCGGTCGGACGCATGAGCGACACGATCAACCGGGGCGGCGAGAAGCTCGGCCCGATCGAGGTGGAGGAGGTGCTGCGCCGCCACCCGGCTGTGCGCGACGCCGGCGTCTGCGGCGTGCCCGACCCCGAGCTCGGTGAACGGGTCGCGGCCGTCGTGGTCACCGTGGACGGGGAGGACCTCGACCCCGACGACCTCCGGGCGTTCGCGGCCGAGCGGCTGGCCCGCTACAAGCTGCCCGAGCGGATCGTGTTCGCCGGCGACCTGCCCTACAGCAACCTCGGCAAGGTCAGCCGCCGGGCGCTGGCCGCCATCGTCCTCGCCCGGGAAGGGACCGGCTGACCATGCTCTTCATGCACGAGGTCCACGCCGTGCTCGGCGACAAGGAGCACGAGTTCGAGGCCGCCTACCGCGAGGGATGGATGCCGCTGCTGGCCGAGGGCGACGACGCTCGGCTGCTCTGGTACCTCAACCACGCCCACGGCAGCGGCCCCGCGTACCAGGTGGTCACGGTGACGGCCGTCCGGGACGGCGACGCCTACCAGCGGCTGGCCGAGTCCCTGCTCGGCGGCGCCCTCCACGACTGGTCACGGGCCGTCGGCGAGCTGCGCCACCGGGTCGACGGCAAGATGCTCGTGCCCGTCGAGTGGTCGCCCCTGCAGGACATCGACCTGGCCACCGTGCCGGTCGACGGCGCCGAGCACGACCTGTCGCTCTACATGGAGGACACCGGCTGGCCCACCGCCGCGCTCGACGACTACATCGAGTTCTGGGACGCCGAGTACTTCCAGATGATGAACCGCACGCCGCCCGGCCGGCGGATCCTCGACATCGAGGCCTGCTTCCAGGTCGCCTACGGCACCCACCGCCGGCCCGAGGCCATCCTCATGCAGAAGATCCTCGACTACGGCCTGCTGCTCAACCTCATCTCCGAGCCCGAGAACTACGACCCCGACCGCTGGCCCGGCTCGTACATGCACCGCGGCCTGCTCTACCGCGACCAGTGGGAGAGCCGGCTCCTGCGCACCGCCGCCTGGTCACCGCTCCACTGACCCCGCCGGGGTGTATCTTCCCGGTCCTTGTCGTCGCCGCCACCGCCACCGCCGATCCAGCCCGTGGCCACCGTCGAGGAGGCCCGCGAGGGCGTGGCGTCGGCGACGGCCGGGCTGGAGGCGACGATGCGGCGCGCCGCAGCGCTCGCGGACGGCGACCGGCACCGGCGGGTCGACGACGAGTGGTCGACCGTCGAGTCGTTGCGGCACGTCGTCTTCGTGCTCGACCTCTGGCTGTCGAAGGTGATCCTGGGCGAGCCGGACCCGTTCGATCCCATGGGACTGCCGCCGACGTTCATGCCGGCGAGGTTCCCCGACTCGTCCATCGACCCCGAGGCCCGGCCCAGCTTCGACGAGGCGTGCGGGGTGCTCGCAGGGCGGCTCGCGGGGCTGCGCAGCTACGTCGACGGGCTGACCCCGGAGGAGCTCGACCGCCCGGTGAAGGCCCACGCCGGCACTGTCGGCGGGGCGCTCTGCGTCATCTTCACCGAGCTCGGGGCGCACACCCGCTTCATCAACCGGGACCTCGACCTGATCACGGGCTGACCGGCCGCAGGAGCATCTCCTGGGCCATGGACGCCACGATCAGGCCGTCCCGGTCGCGGATCACGCCGCGCAGGGTGCCGCGGCCGCCGGCGTTGACCAGGCTGTGCCCGTCCTGGAGGTGCCACTCGTCGGCCCGCGCCGGGCGGTGGAACCAGGCGGCGTGGTCGAGGCTGATCATGCCGGTCGTGTCGTTCTCGAGGTCGAGGGGACGGCCGCCGACGCCGGTCCAGTCGGTGGCGTAGCCGAACAGCGCGCTGTGCAGGTGCGGGTCCTCGCCGAGCGGGCGGGGCAGGCGGAACCAGTGGCGGTGCGTGGCCTCCCGCGTGCCGTCGGGCCGCAGGGTGCTGGGGCCGACCCAGCGCACGTCCCACGGGCCGAGCTCGGCCACGGGGTCGGGCTCGGGCAGGTCCTCCGGCGGTGCCACGCCGTCGGGGATCCCCGCCTGGTCGTACACGTAGCCGAGCGCGTCGTCGCTGTCGGCGGTGAACGAGCAGGTCAGCGTGATGACGGGCTTGCCGTCCTGTGCGGCCGTGACCTGGTGGAGGTTGAAGGTGCGGCCGGCCTTGACCACCGTGGAGTGGAAGACGATCTCCTGGCCGCCCAGCACCGGGCGCAGGAAGTGGCCCTGCAGCGAGTGGAGCCGGCTGCCCGCGGGCGCGTCGCCGCAGGCCGCGCTGATCGTCTGGGCGAGGCCGATGCCGCCGAAGACGACCGGCCCGAACCAGTCCGGTGTGCGCCCCACCCAGGCGTCACCCCGCCGCTCGTGCTGCAGGATGCCGAGGAAGTCGTCGATGGCCGCCTGCTGCTGGGCGACCCGGCCGGCCGGTTCAGCGCCCACGGAACTCCGGCGCCCGCTTCTCCATGATCGCCCGCACCGCCTCCTGCCCGTCCTCGCTGTCGAGGCCGGCGAGCGCGTTGCGGATCTCCTCCGCCATGCGGGCCTCGACGTCGGTGAGCAACGGCGTCCGGGCGACCAGGTGCTTCGTGCGGCGGACCCCGAGCGGGGCCTGGGCGGCGATGGCGCCGCAGTACTCGAGGAGCCGCTCGTCGAGCCGGTCGACCGGCACGACCTCGGACACGAGCCCCAGCCGGAGCGCCTCGTCGGCGGCCACGAAGCGCGATTCGAGCAGGAAGCGCAGCGCCCGCTCGTGGCCGACGAGCGTCGGCAGCGACCAGGTCAGCCCCCCGTCGGGCGACGTGCCCGCCCGCAGGTAGCCGGGGTGCAGGCGGGCGGACTCGGCCGCGATCCGGATGTCGGCTGCCAGCGCCAGCGACAGGCCCGCCCCCACGGCCGCCCCGTTGATCCCGGCGACGACCGGCTTGTCGGTCTCGAACCGGAGGGCGAGGAGGAATCGACCGACCCAACCCTTCTCGTCGAGCATCCGGTCCTGCTGCGACAGCCCGGTCTCGACCGGCGTGTCATCGTCGTCGCTCAGGTCGAGGCCCGAGCAGAACGCGTCGCCGTTGCCGGTCAGCGCCACGACCCGGACGTCGTCGTCCGCCTGGGCGTCGCGCA
>DATBGF010000571.1:0-7798 GCA_036558145.1 Acidimicrobiales bacterium | reverse complement strand
AAGAGCACCACCGCCGACACCGCCAACGGCAACAACGTGAGCGCCAACACCGCCCGGAACAACCGCCGCTCCCCGAGCCCGTCCCGATCCCCGTCCCCGGTCTCGCTCCCGGCTTCGGTCTCGTTCCCGGCCTCTTCCCCTGCCTCGTCGTCAGCGTCCCCTGTGTCGTCAGCCGCGCCCGTTTGGGCGCTCGCGTCCTCGTCACCCGCGTCGGCCCGTTCGCCAGCTTGGTCGCCCGCGTCCTCGTCGGTCGGGCGCCCGGAACGGTCGTCGGTCGCGCCCCCGGGCTCGTCGGGCGCCTCGGCGTCGGGGGCTCCACCGGGACTGGCGGCGGCTACGTCGTCGGGGGTGGTGGCGGGCGGGCTGACCTGGGGCGCGACGACGTCCGTACGCGACTTCTCTTCGTCCTCGTCCAGGTCGGTCACGGGTCTCCCAGTCGTCGAACCCCGCCTGGCCCAGCCTTCACCATGCCACGGAGCGGGTGGTGGCGCGTATCAATTCGGGCCACCGTGCCTCAATCATGGCGTGGTAGGGCGGGCGGTCGCGACAACGGTGGACGAGCTGCGGGATCTGGCGCTGGCGGCGGGGGATGCCGCCGGGTTCTTCCCGGCGATGTACGTGCGCGTGACCGAGGACATCGCGGCCCGCATCCAGGCCGGTCGGTTCGCCGACTGCAAGCGGATGGCCCGGCTGATCGACGTGTTCGCCGGGCGCTACATCGGGGCTCGGACCGGGCGGATCGCCGTGCCCCGGTGCTGGCAGGCCAGCTGGGACGTGGCACGCGACGACGACCTGCTCATCGCCCAGCACTTGATGCTCGGGGCCAACGCCCACATCAACCACGATCTGGCGCTGGCCGTCGTGGAGGTCGCCGACGACTTCGGCGGCCTGGAGTCGCTGCGGGGCGACTTCCATGCGATCAACGACGTGCTGGCGGCCTCGTTCGCCGGGGTGATCCGTGACCTCGACCACGTGTCCCGCTGGGCCAGCGAGGTGGCCGCGCTCGGTGGCGGCCGGCTGTTCCGGTTCTCGCTGCGGGTCGCCCGGGCCGAGGCCTGGGGCGCGGCCCTGCGCCTCGCCTCCCTCGACGAGGCCGGCCGGCGGGACTACACGGACGAGCTCGACCGGCTCGTGTCGGTGCTCGCCTACCTCATCACCGAGCCGGTCTTCCCACTGGGCGTGGGGTTCTGGCTGGCACGCCGGTTCGAGCTGCACGATCCGCCCGCGGTGACCCGGGCCCTGCTCGGTCCCGCCGCGGTCCACGACCTCGTCCGAAACCTGGCGGCTGTGAACCCGGGGTGAACGGCGGTCAGCCGTTTGCCCTCGGCGCCGTTGAGCGGTTAGAAACGCGCGCTGAGTAGCGGACAGGCTCATCCCGACCGCGGGTGGCCGGGGTGGTTCCGTCCCTTTTGGCGGAAGGGGCAGGGGCATGCGGATATCCCGGACAGGGACGGCTGCGGCCGTCCTCCTGACCTTGCTCGCCGTGATGATCCACGGCTCCCCGGGGGCGAACGCGGCGCCGGCCGGCACGCCCCACCTGCCGGACCTGCAGAGCCTCATCCCCCTCGACCAGATGTCGATCGCGACCGACGACACGGGCCGGGTGTTCCGCTACACGCACGTGGTCGCCAACCTGGGCGACGGTCCGCTGGAGATCCAGCCGACCTACGACCCGGCCACCGACACCGCCATCGGCGTGCAGCGCATCTACTCGCACAGCGCCAACGGCACCTGGTCGGTGATGGACCAGCGCCAGATCGTGGGCCGGTTCATCTACCACGCCGTCCACGGCCACTACCACTACCCGCTGGCCGAGTTCGGCCTGTACGGGGTGAAGGCCGACGGATCCATCGGCGCCCCGGTCACCATGAGCCCCAAGATCGGGTTCTGCATCGCCGACTCGGCCGAGTTCGACGGCACGCTGCCCCACGTCGGGGAGTTCTCCTACTCGGGCGGCGCCTGCGCCGACCCACGCTCCACCCTCGGCATCTCGGTCGGTTGGGGCGACGTCTACGACCACAACGACGCCGGCCAGTCCATCCCGGCGGCGGGCCTGGCGGACGGCAGCTACTGGTTCCGCTCGGTCGTCGACCCCGACAACTACCTGCTCGAGAAGAACGAGACCAACAACATCACCGACATCAAGGTGCAGGTCGCGAACAACGTCGTGACCGTCCTGTCCCAGCCGCAACACCCGTCGTCGGCCCCGCCGTCGGTGTCGCTCGACGCGCCGGCCGGGGGAGCGGTGTCGGGGACCATCAC
Source organism: Acidimicrobiales bacterium (assembly GCA_036558145.1). Lineage (GTDB taxonomy): Bacteria > Actinomycetota > Acidimicrobiia > Acidimicrobiales > VFJN01 > ZC4RG19. The sequence goes on along the minus strand of DATBGF010000571.1, from coordinate 5,536 downwards.
GCTGCGGGCCAGCGCCGGCGACACCTCGGGCATCACCGGCGTCCAGTTCCTGCTCGACGGGGACCCGCTCGGCCCGCCCGACACCACCGCGCCCTACGAGCTGGCCTGGGACACGAGCACCGTCCTCGACGGTGGCCACACCCTGGCGGCCAAGGCCACCAACGGGCGCGGGATCCGCTCGACGACCTCGGCGCGCCAGGTGGCGGTGTCCAACACGGGCGGGGGCAGGGCCGTGCTCGCCGTGGACGCCACCCGCTCCGTCGACGGCCGCGGCGCCGTCACCACACCGGCGATGAACACGGCCACCCCGGGCGAGATGCTGGCGGCGTTCGTGTCGTCGGATGGCCCGTCCAACGGGCCCCAGACCGCGACGGTCTCCGGCGCCGGCCTGACCTGGACGCTGGCCAAGCGGGCCAACGCCCAAGCCGGCACGTCGGAGGTATGGACCGCCAAGGCGACCACGGCCCTCACCAACGCCCAGATCACCTCGACGCCGGCGGCGAGCGGCTTCGACCAGTCGCTGTCGGTCGTGGCGTTCACCGGCGCCGCCGGGATCGGGGCCACTGCGGCCAAGTCCGCCACCACCGGCGCGCCCAGTGTGTCGCTGACCACCACGGTCGACGGCTCCTGGGTCCACGGGGCCGGCAACGACTGGGACGGCGCGGTCGCCCGCGCCCCGGCCGCCGGGCAGGATCTGCTCCACCAGTTCGTCGACTCGCCCGTGGGCGACACGTTCTGGGCCCAGCGGACCACGTCGGTGACCCGCGGCACCGGGGTGGCGGTCGCGCTGGCCGACACCGCCCCGACCAACCACCGGTGGAACCTCGCGGCCGTCGAGATCACGCCGGCCACGCCGCCGGCCCCCGGTCCCCGGATCAGCGACGTGGTGGTGCTCGACCGCACCTCCTCGTCCGCTCGCGTCACCTGGACCACCGACGTGCCCGCCACGACGCAGGTCCAGTACGGGCCCACGTCGAGCTACGGCTTCACGACACCGCTGGTGTCCACGCCGACCACCACCCACAGCGCGCCCATCTCGGGGCTCGCTCCCGAGACCACGTACCACTACCGGGTGGTGTCGTCGGACGGCGCCGGGGTGACGACCCGCAGCCCCGACTTCGTGTTCACGACCGCGGGTGTGTCCACGATCTCGTGCCACATGACCGCCCCGGCGGCGGGGTCGACGGTGTCGGGGACCATCACGGTGAGCGCCGACGCCGCCAGCACGGCCAGCGTCAGCGGCGTCCAGTTCAAGGCGGACTCGGCCAACCTGGGCGCGGAGGACACGAGCCCGCCGTACGCGGTCACCTGGGACACCCGCACGGTGCCCAACGGCACCCACACGCTGTCCGCGGTGGCCCGTGACCCGACGGGCAACCGCGCGACGGCCGCGCCGATCACCGTCACGGTCTCGAACGCCGCGCCCTCGCATCCGCCCGGCCGGGTCGCGTCCTACGGGTTCGACGAGGGGAGCGGCGGTTTCGCCAACGACCGCTCGGGCTCCGGCAACAGGGGCACGGTCAGCGGGCCCGCGTGGACGACCGCGGGCAAAGTCGGGGGAGCCCTGACCTTCGACGGGATCAATGACCTCGTCACCGTGCCGGACACGCCATCGCTGCACCTGACCACCGGTATGACGATCGATGCCTGGATCAGACCGACGGTGGCGTCGACCTGGTCGACGGTCGCGCTCAAGGAGCGGCCCAACGGCCTCGCCTATTCGCTCTACGGCGGGAACGACCAGAGCCGGGCGGCGGGCTACATCAACAACGGAGCCGACCGGCTGGCCGCGGCCACGACCGCCACGCCCGCCAACGCCTGGACCCACGTGGCCGTCACCTACGACGGCGCCAACCTGCGGCTGTACGTGAACGGCGCTCTGGTCCGCACGAGCGCCGTCACAGGGCCCATCGCTGCGAGCACCGGTGCCTTGCGCATAGGGGGCAACACGGTGTGGGGCGAGTGGTTCACCGGCACGATCGACGAGCTCAACATCTACAACCGGGCCTTGAGCGCGGCCGAGATCACCCAGGACATGGCCGGGGGCTAGCCCCCGGCCAGATCCAGTGGCTACCGGTCGGCGCCCGCCTGGCGTTCGCGGGGTTGCCGGCGGCGCCGGTCCCGGAACGAGCTGACCGCCAGGCGCACGGCGAGGACCACCGCGCCGCAGCTCGACATCAGCGGCACGATCAGCTCCTCCACCGGGGCGCCGGCGATGTGGGCGATCATGCCGCCCACCCCGCGGGAGGCGTGCCGGCCGGGAGTCGGTCGGGCAGGCCGCACAGGGCCACCGCCTTGGGGTCGACGAAGCCCATGACGGCCATGATGCGGTCGCCGTCCAGGGTGAGCACGTCGAGGGCGGTCGCGAGGTAGGCGTGCTCGCTCGGGTCCCAGACATAGCAGCCGAGCGCGGGCTGGCCGTTGGCCTGGGCCGGGACGTGACGCCAGCGGTGGCGCAGCGGGTAGTCGACCAGGAACCCGCGGATCGCCTCCTTGCCCCGGTACCAGGCGGGCATCGGCGGCATCGCCCAGGTGGCGTCCTCGTCCAGGAGAGCCAGCAGGCCGTCGACGTCGGCGGTCTCGAGCGCCCGGGCGTAGCGGGTGACGAGGTCCCGCACCCGTTCGTCCCCCAGGTCGCGGACCGTCGCCTGCTGGCTGCGGCTCGGCACCTGGCTGCGGAGGGTGCTGCGGGCCCGCTGCAGGGTGCTGTTGGCGGCGGCCAGCGAGATGCCGAGCATGTCGGCGGTCTCCTGGGCCGGGTAGTCGAGCACGCTGCGCAGGATCAGCACCGCCCGCGCCCGGGCGGGGAGGCGCTGCAGCGCGGCCACGAACGCCAGCTCGACGCTCTCGGCCCGCAGCGCGGCGGCTTCCGGCCCGGTCTCCTCGTCGGCCAGGAACCGGTCCGGGTAGGGACCCAGCCACAGCGCCTCGTCGAGCAGCTCGCCCGGGCCTTCGCCGGGACCGGCGGCGGGGCCGAAGTCGAACGGGACCGTCCGGGCGGGCCGCCGCTCGAGCCGGTTGAGGCACGCGTTGGTGGCGATGCGGTACAGCCACGTGCGCAGCGAGCTGCGGCCCTCGAACCGGGGCAGGCCCCGCCAGGCCCGCAGCATGATCTCCTGCAGGGCGTCGTCCGCATCGTCCACCGAGCCGAGCATCCGGTAGCACAGGGCCCGCAGCTCCCGGCGGTGGGGCTCGACCAGCGCGGCGAACGCGTCCTCGTCGCCCTGCCGCGCCGCCTCCATCACATCTCCCATACCCGAATAGACCCCGGCGGCGGCCGGAACTCATCGCGGGGACGAGCTCCGGCCGCCCACCGGTCGGCCTGGCGGATCAGGCCACGGCCTTGGCGAACAGGTCCAGGCAGTACGCCCAGCCCTGCGGATCGTCGACACCGCCGTGGACGGCGGGCCCGTCCTCGCCGTGGCGCTCGAAGTGGCGGTGCTCGATCTCGACCCGGGTGCTGGCCGGGCCTTCGGCGACGAAGCGGACCTCGACCTCGCTGGCGTGGTCCGGATCGGGGTCGAACTGCCACGACCCGTTGAGGTGCCAGGCGAGGGTGAGCCGCTCGGGCGGCTCGAAGGCGGTGACCCGACCGGTGTCGCACTCGCTGCCGTCGACGCCGACCTCGTACCAGCGTCCGCCCACCCGGGGCTCGAGCACGAAGTCGGCCATGTCGGCCTCGCCGATGCTGTACTCCCGGGGCCACCAGCTCCCGAACTGCTCGGTGAAGACGGCGAAGGCCCGCTGCTGGGACGCAGCCACGGTGACGCTGCGGATCACGGGGGCAAAGGTCTGCTGGCTCATCAGTTCTCCTCGCTTTGCTGTTGTTCGACCGCGGCCGCGAAGGCGGCCAGCGCGTCGTTCCACATCTGGTCCAGGTAGGCGCGCAACTCGGCCACCCCCTCCGGTCTGATCCGGTACAGGCGCCTGGTGCCTGCCGCGTGGTCGACCACCAGGCCCGCCTCCTTGAGCACCTTGAGGTGCTGGGAGACGGCGGGCCGGCTGATCGGGAAGCGCTGCGCCAGCTCGCCGACCGCGCACGGTCCATGGCGGAGCGCCTCGAAGATCGCTCGGCGGGACGGGTCCGCCAGTGCGGTGAGCCCGTCGCCTTGGTAAGTGTCTACGAACGGTAAGTTATTGCTTACTCTTGTCGCTGTCCAGAGGTGAATCCCGGCAGCACGAGCAGCGCGGTTACGGGCAGTAGGTTTCGCATGTGCGGACGACGGCGGCCAGGCGGGGACGATGGGCGCTTATCGGCGCGCTCGTGCTGGCGGTCGCGGGCGCCGGCTGCATCGGCACCACCGACCGGAGCGACTTCACGCAGGAGATCCAGGAGCGGGGCGGCGGGCTCACGTCCGAGCTGCCCAGGGACGCGGTCGCCGCCGTGGCCGCGAAGTTGCGCGTCGACGACTTCGACGTGCGGACGCTGACCGTCACGCCCCAGGACGGCACGGTCCTGCTCGACGTGCGCGACCCGGCCGTGCCCGAGCACCTCGACCGCTACGTGGTGCGGCGGGGCGCCGTCGCGTCGGTCCAGCCGGTCCGGCTGCACCCGACCGACATCCTGGACACGCAAACGTTCCCGGTGTCCGGTCTCCCGCTGGACCGGGTCGAGGGCATGGTCGACGCCGCCCTCGCCCAGTTCTCCCCCGGTGGCTATGTGACCGCGATGTCGATCGACCGCACCGCGGACGGGGTGGAGATCGAGCTGGCTCTGGAGTCGCCCCGGGACGCGGCGGCGGCCCGGTTCGACGGCGACGGCGACCTGATCGAGCTGATCCGGTGACGCGCACGATCATCGTCCTGGTGCTGGTGGGGATCGTGGCGTTCTTCGCGCTGATGACGACGATCGTCGTCGCGGGGGCCATCTGGCCCGGCGAGGCCAAGCTCACCGCCCCGCTGTTCTGCCCGGACGACAAGCCCGACGCGTTCGTGGTGGTCGACCGCTACCACCCCGGTCCGGGCGAGACGGCGTACGACTTCTCGCTCTATTGCATGGGGCCGCGGGGTCAGACGGAGGAGATCGGCTGGTTCCGCCCCAGCGCGGTCCTCACGCTGGTCCACGCGTTGCTCTTGGTGGCGGGGGTGGGCGGGCTGGTCCTCCTGGTCCGCCGGCGCTCACGCGGCCGGCCTCCTCGCCCCGGTGCTGGCGCCGCCACCCCCGCCGTCGCTCAAGCCGCTCCGATGTCGGGCCCGTCGTCGGGCGGGTTGTCGGACGAGGTGTCGGACGGCACGTAGAACTCCGTGGTCGCCGCGGTGGCCCGGGCCACGGTCTCGTCGTCGGCGCCCGCCTCGCCGTAGGCCCGGCCCCAGTCCTCGCTGCTGGCGACCATGACCGACCGCATCTCGGGGCTGGTCTCGACCTCCGCGGGATCGAAGTCCCGGCCCTCGAGGTGCGACGCGAGGGAGAGCAGGCCCAGGTCCCAGCCCACGCCGACAGCCCCGGGCCCGAACGTGTCCCACATCTCGGGCGGCACGACCGCGGTGTGGGTGAGCGTGAGGCGGGTCCCACCGAGGTCCGGATCCGGCTCCAGCA
>DATBGF010000570.1:0-2622 GCA_036558145.1 Acidimicrobiales bacterium | reverse complement strand
GGGCCCGGGCCTCGAGACGCCGATCAAGATCGTGGACTGGTACGCCGGCCTGCTCGACAAGTTCGAGTTCCGCGAGGACCTGGGCGTGGCCGAGGTGATGGGCGGGCAGCACAACCGCTGGGTCGAGAAGGAGCCGGTCGGCGTCGTCGCCGCCATCGTGCCCTACAACTACCCGGTCCAGATCACCCTGGCGAAGCTGGTCCCGGCCCTGGCCGCGGGCTGCACCGTCGTGGTCAAGGCCCCGCCCCAGTGCCCCTGGATCACCGCGGCGCTGGGCCGCATCGTGGCCGAGAACACCGACATCCCCGCCGGCGTCGTCAACTTCCTCACCGGCTCCTCGGCGGAGGTGGGCGAGGCGCTCGTGACCGACCCGGACGTCGACATGGTCAGCTTCACCGGCTCAACCGCCGTCGGCCGGCGCATCATGGCCGCCGCCAGCGACACCGTGAAGAAGACGTTCCTGGAGCTCGGCGGCAAGTCGGCGTTCATCGTCATGGACGACGCCGACCTGAGCCTGGCCACCATGTTCTCCGGCTTCACGATCTGCTCGCACGCGGGCCAGGGCTGCGCCATCACCAGCCGGCTGCTGGTGCCCGAGGCCAAGCTGGACGAGGCCGTCGAGCAGGTGGCCGGCGTGCTGGCCGGCGTCCCCTACGGCGACCCCCGCGACCCGGGCACGATGATGGGCCCGCTGATCACCGAGGCCCAGCGCCAGCGGGTCGACGGCTACGTCCAGGGCGCGATCGCCGACGGCGCCACGGTCGTCACCGGCGGCAAGGCCCCGGACCGGCCCGGCTACTTCTACGAGCCGACGCTGCTCACCGGCGTCGCTCCCGACGCCCGCGCCGCCCAGGAGGAGATCTTCGGACCGGTGCTGGTCATCCACGGCTACCGGGACGACGACGACGCCGTGGCCATCGCCAACAACTCGATCTTCGGGCTGTCGGGCGCGGTCTTCGGCACCGATCCGGACCGGGCCACCAGCGTCGCCCGCCGCATCCGGGCCGGCACGATCAGCGTGAACGGCGGCATGTACTACGGCCCGGACGCGCCGTTCGGCGGCTACAAGCAGTCGGGCATCGGCCGCGAGATGGGCGTCCCCGGCCTGGCCGAGTACCTCGAGCTCAAGACCATCGCCCTCCCGGCGGGCTGACATGGGCCAGCCGCTGGCCGGCGTCCGGGTCGTCGAGGTCGCCATGTGGGGCTTCGTCACCTCGGCCGGTGCGGTGCTGGCCGACTGGGGCGCCGACGTGCTCAAGGTGGAGCACGCCGTCACCGGCGATCCCCAGCGTGGCCTGCGCCGCACCGGCGCGTTCGTGGTCGAGGGCGACGTCAACCCCAACGTCGAGCACCCCAACCGGGGCAAGCGCAGCATCGGCCTGGACATCTCCACCGACGCGGGCCGGGCCGTGCTGGACGACCTGGTGCGCGGGGCCGATGTCTTCCTCACCAGCCTGCTGCCCAGCGCCCGGCGTCGCTTCCGCATCGAGGTGGACGACATCCGGGCGGTCAACCCCGCCGTGATCTACGCCCGCGGCAGCGCGCTCGGCGCCCGGGGCGAGGAGGCGGACCGGGGCGGCTACGACATGACCGCCTTCTGGGCCCGGGGCGCCACCGCGGCCAGCGTCACGCCGCCGGATGTGGACGGCATCATCACCCCACCCGCGCCCGCCTACGGCGACACGATCTCGGGCACCAACCTGGCTGGTGGCATCGCCGCCGCCCTCTTCGCCCGGGAGCGCACGGGCGAGCCGGCCGTGGTGGACGTGTCGCTGCTGGGCAGCGGCGTGTGGGCCATGGGAGCCGCCATCGCCCCGTCGCTGCTGCAGGGCAAGCCCTGGGTGGCGCCGAGGACCGGTGCGGTGGGCTCGCGCAACCCGCTGTCCGCCCTCTACCGCACGGCCGACGGCCACTACCTGTCGCTGGTCATGCTCCAGCCCACCCGCTTCTGGGCCGACGTCTGCCGCCACGTGGACCGGCCCGACCTGGCCGAGGACCCCCGCTTCGCCACCGCCGAGGGCATCGAGGCCCACGGGGACGAGGCCGTGGCCGCCCTGCGCGAGGCGTTCGGTTCCCAGCCCCTGCCGTACTGGACCAAGCGGCTCGCCACGCTCAGCGGCCCGTGGGCCCCGGTGCAGGACACGCTCCAGGTGGGCGAGGATCCCCAGGTCCGGGCGAACGGCTACCTGGCCACGGTCGAGGCCGAGGACGGGTCCTCGTTCGAGCTCGTGACCAGCCCGGTGCAGTTCGACGAGCAGCCGGCCGCGCTCCGCCGGGCCCCGGCGTTCGCCGAGCACACCGATGAGGTCCTGGCCGGGCTGGGCCTCGACCAGGACCGCATCCTGGCGTTGAAGCTCGACGGCGCCGTTACCTGAGCTGCGCCTCGCCGGCCGCGTCGATGAAGGCGTCGGCGTCGGCCCGCAGCAGGAACCCGGCCTCCACCGCGGCGTCGGCCGACTCCTTGACCGCGCTCACATAGTCGTCGTCGGACGGGTAGAGCGACGCGATCGTGGCCGCGTCGAACGGCACCGTGTCGCCGAAGAGCATGCAGAACACGCTGCGGCCCGCGGGTGCCTCCCCGGTCAGCACGGACAGCGGGGCGTCGACCCCGGGGGTGCGGAT
>DATBGF010000569.1:0-1574 GCA_036558145.1 Acidimicrobiales bacterium | reverse complement strand
GCCCGCTGGCGCGAGACCTGCGTGACCACGCTGCTGGTCGCGGGCCCCGGCCCGCTGCTCCACCAGATCGCCGAGCTGGTCAACGGCTGAGCCGGCCGCCGCCGGCCGGGTCGGTCCGCGTCAGTCCTCGAACGCTTCGGGGGGCGGGCAGGCGCACATGAGGTTGCGGTCGCCGTAGCCGCCGTCGATGCGGCTGACCGGCGGCCAGTACTTGGCCCGCCGGAGGGCGCCGACCGGGTAGGCGGCCTGCTCGCGGCTGTAGGGCCGGTCCCAGTCCGCGGCCAGCAGGTCCTCGGCCGTGTGGGGGGCGTGGTGCAGCGGGCTCTGCGCGTGCGGCCACTCGCCCGACGCCACCCGGTCGATCTCGTCCTTGATGGCGATCATGGCCTCGCAGAAGCGGTCGACCTCGGCCAGCGACTCCGACTCGGTGGGCTCGATCATGAGCGTGCCTGCCACCGGGAAGCTCATCGTGGGAGCGTGGAAGCCGTAGTCGATGAGGCGCTTGGCCACGTCGTCGACGGTGACGCCCGTGGCCTTGGTGATGGGCCGGATGTCGATGATGCACTCGTGCGCGACCCGCCCGTGCTCGCCGGCGTAGAGCACCGGAAAGTGGTCGTTGAGCCGGGCGGCGATGTAGTTGGCGCTGAGGATGGCCACCGCGGTGGCGTGGCGCAGCCCGTCGGGGCCCATGAGCTTGGTGTAGGCCCAGCTGATGGGCAGGATCCCCGCCGAGCCCCAGGGCGCCGCCGACACCGGCCCCGGCCCGGTCGCCGGTCCCGCCTCGGGGGTGGCGGGGTGGTTGGGCAGGAACGGCGCCAGATGCGCCCGGGCCGCCACCGGGCCCACGCCCGGCCCGCCGCCGCCGTGGGGGATGCAGAACGTCTTGTGCAGGTTCAGGTGGCTCACGTCGCCGCCGAACCAGCCCGGCCGGGCCACGCCCACGAGGGCGTTGAGGTTGGCGCCGTCCACGTACACCTGGCCGCCGTGGGCGTGCACGATGTCGCAGATCTCGCCGATGCGGGACTCGAACACCCCGTGCGTCGACGGGTAGGTGACCATGAGCGCGGCCAGCCGGTCGCCGTGCTCGTCCGCCTTGGCCCGGAAGTCGTCGACGTCGACGTTGCCGGCCTCGTCGCACGCCACGACCACGACCCGCATGCCGGCCATGACCGCCGACGCGGCGTTGGTGCCGTGGGCCGAGGCCGGGATCAGGCACACGTCGCGCTGGTCGTCGCCCCGGCTGCGGTGGTAGGCGCGGATGGCCAGCAGCCCCGCCAGCTCGCCCTGGGACCCGGCGTTCGGCTGGAGCGACACGGCGTCGTAGCCGGTGATGCGGGCCAGGCTGGTCTCCAGGTCCTCGATCAGCTCGCGGTAACCCTCGGCCTGGTCGAGCGGGGCGAAGGGGTGGATGTCGGCGAACCCGGGCCACGTGACCGGCTCCATCTCGGTGGTGGCGTTGAGCTTCATGGTGCACGAGCCGAGCGGAATCATCGAGCGGTCGAGCGCGATGTCCTTGCTCTGGAGATGCCGCAGATAACGCAGCATCTGGGTCTCGCTGCGATGCTGGGCGAACA
>DATBGF010000568.1:0-6532 GCA_036558145.1 Acidimicrobiales bacterium | reverse complement strand
CGAGTCGGTGGAGGAGGCCGCCCGCCGGGGCTGGGTCGACACCGCCTACCGGGGCCTGTTCCCCGACCTGGCCGGCGGGCTGCCGCGCTCCTACGACGTCGTGAGCATGCACCACTACCTGGAGCACACCCGCGACCCCCGCGCCGAGCTGGCCGCGGCGGCCAAGGCCCTGGAGCCGGGCGGCCACCTCATGATCGAGGGCCCGGACGTCGAGTGCCCCTGGTCGCGCCGGCTGGGCCGCTACTGGCGGTGCTGGTTCCAGCCCCAGCACCAGCACTTCGTCCCGTGCGCCAACCTGGTGGCGGCGCTGGAGGAGACGGGCTTCGACGTCGTGGCGGTCGAGCGGGGCCCGGCCGGCGAGGGCATGGACCTGGCCAGCGCGGTGGCGTTCTGGGTCAGCCGGGCCGGGCCCGACCCGCGCTCGCCCTGGCGACCCCCGCCGACGGTGGCCACCCGGGCCTGGCGGGTCGCCGTGCTGGCCGCGGCCGTGCCCGCGCTGGCCCTGGCCGCGGCCGCGGACCTGGTGAAGGACGCCCGGCTGCGCCGGCCGGGGACGACCCGGCCGGGCAACGCGTACCGCGTGGTGGCCCGGCGCCGCTGACGCGTGCTCAGGCCGTCCATGCCACGGCGAACGGCGGGGGATCGGGGACCTCCAGCCGGCTGGGGACCACGTTGGTCGGGCCCTCGACCGAGTCCACCGCCGCCCCCGGGTTGCGGGCCGCCACCGCGGCCGCGGCCTGGCGGGCCGCCTCGGCCGGGGTGGCCGCGTCCGACGCCAGCCGGGCCTCGATGTCGCGGAACGCCCCTTCGCCGACGACCGCCACCGTGACCCAGCCCAGCGGGCACAGCGTGATTCGCGGGTCGTGGCCGGTGGGGATGCGGTCGCAGGCCACGCGGAGGCGCCGCTCGCCGTCGGGAACCAGCGTGACCTCGATGGGGAAGCACTCGGCGTCGAAGCGGTCCCGCAGCCAGTGCCGCACAGCGTCCTTGGCCGCGACCGTGTCCAGCAGCCAGCGGCGCTGCTCGATGAGGTTGAGCCGGGCGTAGGCGGCGCGCTCGGGTCGCGAGAGGTAGCGGCGGGCCGTCAGGTCGCGGGCGGGGCCGGTGGGCCAGCGCTCCCGCACGACGGACCAGCCGCCGGGCTGGGGCTCGCAGACGTCGTGGCGGCCGGCGCCGTGGTGCAGCGGCTCCATCAGCTCGTCGAGGTGGAACAGGATCGAGGTCCAGCCCCGCACCCGGGCCAGCAGCGTCCCGTCCTCCAGGACGAGCACGCCGTCGGCCCGGATCAGGTCCCGCTGCACCTCGACCACGCGGATGTCGCAGTGCACCGCCCGTCCGTCGGTGGGCTTGGGGCCGAACAGCTCGACCGAGGCGACGCCGCTGGGCAGGGCCGCCTCGCCGATCCCGGCCCGGTCGATGGCCCAGTAGGCGATGAGCTTGCCGAGGTCGTCGAGCAGCGACCCGGGCGTGGCCAGGGCCGCGAAGTCGCCCAGCAGGCCGTCGTCGCCCACCGGCCCCAGGCCGGTCACGCCCTGGAAGCTCGGGCCGTGGAACATCAGCCGCTGGTCGAACATCTCCCGGGCGGTGTGCCGGGTGGGCCGCGGGTTGACCAGGGGCGGCGCCTCGTAGCGGGGGCGCGCCGGGAAGGTCCCGACCCGGACGTTGGCCCGGCAGTAGGGGCCGAGCGCGATGGCGAGGACGTCGTCGCCCTTGGGGACGACGGTGATCTCCAGGTCGAGCGGATCGGAGATGTCGAGCCAGCGGTAGTTGCGGACCCCGGACAGCTCCACCACGTCCCGGCCCCCGGCGTAGGCGCGGGCGATGTCCTCCAGCAGCTGGAGCTGGGTGGTCATGGCCACGATGGGGAAGCGGTCGGACACGTCCCGCCAGCCCGCGGGCGCCTCGTACAGCGTGTGGTCCAGCGTCTCGGGCATCGTGTCCAGGCTGAGGCGCCGCGTGATCGTGACCGCCTCCGTGGGCCACGGCGTGGCCACCGGCGCGGCCGGCTGGACGAGGCGGGCCGTCAGCGCGCCGAGGACCTCGTTGCCGGCCCTAGCGGCCGCGGCCAGCATGTCGGCCGCACCCGCGAGGGCGTACATGGGCTCGGGGACGCGCGCGGGCGCAGGCGCAGGGGCGGGAGCGGGGGCGGGCGTGCCCACGAGCGCGCGCACGTCGACGTCGACGCCCTCGACCCACAGCGCGGTCAGCGCCCGCTGTACCTGGGCCAGGGCCGACCGCCGGGGCGAGAGCACGGGGACCGTGGCGTGGGCGCGCTCGCCCAAGGTGTCGGCCACGAAGCCGGTGAGGCTGCCCACGCCCACCTGCAGGAACACCCGGACGCCGGCGTCCTCGTACAGCCGCTCGACCAGGGGCCGGAAGCGGACCGGCTCGCACAGGTGGCGCAGGTGGAGGGCGATGATCCCGTCCCGGTCGCCGGGATAGGGCGCCACCGTGGTCGCCGACCACAGCGGGATCGTGGCGGGACGCAGGTCCATGCGCTCCAGGTGGGCCCGGAACTCGCCCAGGCTCCCGGCCATGGCCGGCGTGTGGAAGCCGGACTGGAAGCCGAGCCGGTAGCCCAGCACGTTGCGGGCCCGCAGCCGAGCCAGCGCCTCCTCCACCCGGGCCGGCGTGCCGCAGACGACGGACTGGTTGGGCGCGTTGTCGTGCGACACGACGACGTCGTCCAGGCCTGCCACGACCTCGCCGACCGGGCCCACGCCCGCGGCGAAGGCGGCGAAGTCCAGGTCGGGCAGCTCCACGGCGGACAGGTCGACCGCGGCCATCAGGTCGTCGGCGCCGGCGGGCGGGACGATCCCGGCGGCCACCGATCCGCTCCACTCGCCGATGCTGTGCCCGGCCACCACCGCCGGCGCCACGCCCAGCCGCCGCAGCACGGCGTCGAGGAAGATCCCGGTGCGGTAGATCGACGCGGTGCGATGGGCCACCGAGCCGTCCTCCACCGGCGGGGCCGGGAGGCCCACCCGGGCGCCGAGGGCGGGCAGGTCCATGTCCTCCAGCCCGAAGACGGGCTCGACCCCGGGGAAGAGGAACGCCACCGTGCCGCCCGCCGCCGCCAGGCCCGCGGGGCTGAACCAGATGTCGCTGCGACCCCGCCACGGGCCGCCCTCGGCCAGCACCCGGCGGGCCAGGCGCAGCTTGCGCTCGTCGGGATCGACGATGCCGAGACGCGCCGGTCCCGGCCCGGACGGGGGCGCCCCGGGCTCCGTGCGGTCGAGCCGGGCGCGCAGGTCGGCCGCGTCCTCGCCCGCCAGCCACCACCGCCGGGCGTCGCCGCCGCCGCTCACGGCCGGTCTCCGGCGGCCACGTGACCCCGCACGATGTCGCTGCCGGCCGCCACCATCCCCTGGAGGATCCGCAGGTACTCGGTGACGACCCCGAGCTCGCCGGCCGACAGGCCGCCCTCGGCCGATGCCGCAACCGGCGCCGGCGGGGGCGTCAGGTCGAGGACCGGCGCGGCGTGGGCCGGTCGCAGCCCCTTGGGCAGCGGGTCGCCCGCGGCGGTGCGCACGAAGTGGCCGTTGACGACCCACCCCGGCGCCGGGGGCGGGTCGTCCCAGCGCTCGGGACGGCTGTCCCGGCCTGCGTGGAGCGCGGCGAGGTCGACGGCCACGCCCGCCACCGCCAGCCGGGCGAGGACGTGCAGCAGCGCGGTCAGGCCGTGCTCGCCCGGCGGCTGCAGGGGGATGGCCTCGTGCGGCGGCTCCGCCAGCGCCCGGTCCACCTGCTCGCACAGCCCGGTCCCCGGCCCCACCTCGACGAAGACGCGCACGCCGGCGGCGTGGACGTCCTCCACGACCGCCGCCAGCCCGTCACCGTCTTCGATCACGGGGTCGGGCACGACCCCGAACCGGGCCAGCGCCGCACTGGCCACGCCGAAGTCGTCCACCTCGTGCCGCAGGGTGGGGAAGGCGACGAGCAGGTCGCCGGACATCAGCGCGCCGCCGCCCGGGACGAGGAACGCCACGCCGGGCCCGAGCGGGTCCGCAGGCGCCAGGTAGACGCCGGGGGCCGGCCGTCCGGCGACGGCGGCCGCGACCTTGGCGGCCAGGTCGGCGAGGTCGGCGGCGACGATCGCCACCTCGACATCGCCGCCGCGGCTGGACACCGCGGCGGCCACGTCCCGCAGGCGCCAGCGGTCGGCCTGGTGGAGCCCGTCGAGCGCAGCCCGGAGGCGCCGGTCCAGTCCGGGCAGGTCCCCGGCGCGCAGGGCGACGAGCTCGGCGGGCCAGTGGTGGCGCGCCACCGGCGGCAGGGCGGCGGGCTCGGCCTCCAACACGGCGTGGAAGTTGGTCCCGCCGAACCCGAAGGAGCTGACCCCCGCCACCCGGCGCTCGTCGGTCCAGGGCCGGGCCCGGTCGAGGAAGACGAACGGGCTGGTGGCCGGGTCCCAGCTGTCGATCGGCTCGCGGATGTGCAGGGTGGGCGGCTGGACGCCGAAGTAGAGCGAGCGGGCGGTCTTGATCAGCGAGGCGATGCCCGCCGCGCACTTGATGTGGCCGATGTTGGACTTCACCGACCCCAGCACGACCGAGCCCGGAAGGGCGCCGGCGGCGGTGAACACCTCGGTCGTGGTGCCCAGCTCGATGCGGTCCCCGGTGGGGGTCCCGGTGCCGTGCGCCTCGACCAGGCCCACCTCGCGGGGCGAGAGGCCGGACTCGGCGTAGGCGCGGCGCACGGCCTTGACCTGGCCGGCCTGGTTGGGGGCGGTGAGGCCCAGGTGGCGGCCGTCGGACGAGCCGGCCACCCCCTTGACCACCGCGTAGATGCGGTCGCCGTCGCGCCGGGCGTCGGCCAGGCGCCGCAGCACGAGGCAGCCCACGCCCTCGGCCAGCGTCATGCCGTCGGCCGAGGCGTCGAACGAGCGGCAGCGCCCGCTGCGCGACAGCGCCTGGGCCGCGCTGAAGCTCACGTAGTCCTGCGGGCCGTTGTGGAGGTCGACACCGCCCAGCAGCACCAGGTCGCTCGACCCGCCGGCCAGCTCGTTGCAGGCGATGTCCAGCGCCACGAGCACCGAGGCGCAGGCCGAGTCGACGGTGAGGTTCTTGCCCCCGAGGTCGAGGCGGTTGGCCACCCGCCCGGCGATGAGCGAGGTGAGCACGCCGGGCAGGCCGTCCTCGGTGAGCTCGGGGAGGAACGCGTCGAGCTCCGGCGGCAGCGCGTCCACGGGCACGCCGTGGGTGCGCAGCAGCAGCCGGAGCAGGAACCCCGCGGGCAGGTCGGCGGCCCCACCCGAGCCGGTGGCGTAGACCACCGAGGCCCGCTCCCGGTCGAAGCCGCCCTGGCCGTAGCCCGCGTCGTCGAGGGCGCCGGCCGCGGCCTGCAGCGCCAGGAGCTGGGCGGGGTCGATGCTGGCCAGGCTGGCGGGCGGGATGCCCCAGCGCAGGGCGTCGAAGCCCACGTCGGGCACGAAGCCGCCCCACTTGGACACCGACATCGGATCGCGGCCCGCGCCGCGGGCGGAGCTGTCGTGGTCGGGGTCGTAGTGGGTGGCGAGGGTCCAGCGCGAGGCCGGGACCTCGGTCACGGAGTCCACCCCGTCCACGATGTTGGCCCAGAACGCCTCGACGTCGGGCGCCCCCGGCATCACGCACGCCATGCCGACGATGGCCACGTCCCTGATCCTCGGGATGGCGACGTCAAGATCGTCAGGAGAAACCGTCATATAGGTCAACAGTGGAAGTGAATACGTTGTAGTTGTCAACAACGAGAGCAGACATCTACTGTGGGTCGACGCGACAACCGGGGGGAACCTGATGAGCACGGCCAGCGCGATCCGGACCGATCCGCTCTTCGCAGCGGTGCGCACCACGGTGGAGACGGCGATCCGCGACGTGGTCGGCGACTGGTACTACGAGGAGTGCGGGATCGGCCTCGACTCGACCTTCGCGGAGGACATGGAGCTCGAGAGCATCGAGGTCATGGAGATCGCCGAGCGCCTGATCGAGGAGTACGAGGGCCGGGTCGACTTCGTGACCTGGTTCGCCGGCATGGAGCTCGACGACCTCATCGAGCTGACGCTGGGCAGCGTGGTGGGCTTCATCGTGGCCTCGCTGGAGGACGCGGGCTGAGCCCGTGGCCACCGTCCACGCCAACGGCGTCGACCTGCGGGTGAACCGCTACCGGGTCGGCCCCGACGGGGGCAGGCCGGTCGTCGTGTTCGTCCACGGCCTCGGCATCGTCGACCACTCCGGCCTCGCCTTCACCCTGGGGATGCCGCTGGCCACCGAGGCCGAGGCGGTCCTCTACGCCCTGCGCGGCCACGGGCACTCGCAGGTGACCGCGGCCGGCTACCGCGTCGCCGACCACGTCGCCGACCTGGTCGGGCTGCTCGACGCCCTCGACCTCACCGAGCCGGTCCACCTGGTCGGGTGCAGCTACGGCGGCGCGGTGGCGGTGACCGCCGCGGTGCGGCACCCGGACCGGGTGGCGTCGCTGTTCCTCCTCGACCCCGTGCTGCCGGTACCGGGCTGGACCGAGCACGTCCTGTTCCGTCTGGAGCCCGCCGCCG
>DATBGF010000567.1:0-12283 GCA_036558145.1 Acidimicrobiales bacterium | reverse complement strand
TGGCGCCCGTCGACATCATCAGCCCGTACACCGATGCGGGCGAGCACTTCGTCAACGAGGACGACACGATCGCCTTCGCCATCATCCACATGGGCCCCCGGTCGCCGGACGAGAACGACGCCGCGGCCGCCCGGGCCCGGGCGCTGGTGGAGAGCGCCGACATCCCGGGCACCCAGGTCGAGCTCGGGGGCGCCGTGTTCGCCGAGCCGCCGGACTTCTCCAGCGAGACCGTCGGGTTCCTCGCCGCCATGGTGGTCCTGCTCATCGCGTTCGGGTCCGTGCTGGCCATGGGCCTGCCCCTGCTCACCGCGGCCTGCGGGATCCTCGCCGGCATCTCGCTGGTGACGCTGGTCGTGCCGTTCATGGGCATGCCCAGCTACGCGGTCGAGGCCGTGGCCATGATCGGGATCGGCGTCGGCATCGACTACGCGCTGTTCATCGTCACCCGCTACCGGGAGGGACTCGCCGACGGGATGGACCCGGAGGCGGCCACCATCCGGGCCGTCGAGACCGCGGGGCGGGCCGTGCTGCTGGCCGGCAGCGTCGTGCTGATCGCGGTGCTCGGCATGTTCACGGTGGGCCTGGAGATGATCCGGGGCCTGGCGGTCGGCATCTCCATCGGCGTGTTCACGACCATGGTGGCGGCGGTCACGCTGCTCCCCGCGGTGTTCGGGTTCGTGGGCACCCGGATCGACCGGCTGTCGCTGCCGGGACGGACGCGCGAGCGCGAGGCCGCCCGCCGCGAGCAGTGGCGGTCGTGGAGCCGTCGGGTCCAGCGGCGCCCCTGGCCCGCCCTGGCCGCGGGGGCGGGCGTCCTGCTGGTGCTGGCCCTGCCCGCCACCCAGCTGCGCCACGGCTTCGGCGACGCCGGGAACCGGCCGACCACGGACACCACCCGCCGGGCCTACGACCTCATCTCCGAGGGGTTCGGGCCGGGGGCCAACGGTCCGCTGGTGATCGTCGCGGAGCTGCCCGGGGGCCCGATCGACTTCACCGTGCTCATGGGCCTGCGGGACAGGCTCGACGACCTGCCCGAGGTGCGCTTCGCCACGCCGCCGCTGCTCAACGACGTGGGCGACGCCGCGGAGATGCAGATCTTCCCCACCTACGCGCCCCAGGCCGAGCAGACCCAGAAGCTGGTGCACAAGATCCGGGGCGAGCTCATCCCCGAGGCCCTGGCGGGCAGCACGGTCACGGCCCGGGTGACCGGGGCGACGGCCGGGTCCATCGACTTCGGCGAGTTCGTGGCGTCCCGGCTGCCGTGGTTCACCGGCGCGGTCCTCGTGCTCTCGTTCCTGCTGCTGCTGGTCGTGTTCCGCAGCGTGCTGGTCCCGCTCAAGGCGGTGATCCTCAACCTGCTGTCGCTGGGCGCCTGCTATGGCGTGCTGGTGGCGACGTTCCAGTGGGGCTGGGGCATCGGCCTGCTGGGCGTGGGCAAGCCCGGGCCCATCGACGCCTGGGTCCCGATGATGCTCTTCGCCGTGATCTTCGGGCTGTCGATGGACTACGAGGTCTTCCTCCTGTCCCGCATCCGGGAGGAGCGCGACAACCACGACAACTCCACCGCGGTCGCCAACGGCGTCGCCGCCACCGCCCGGGTCATCACCGCGGCGGCCGCCGTGATGGTCTGCGTGTTCGGCGCGTTCGCGCTGGGATCGAGCCGCTCACTCAAGATGTTCGGCCTGGGACTGGCCGTGGCCGTCCTGTTCGACGCCACGATCGTCCGCCTGGTGCTGGTGCCGGCGACCATGGAGCTGCTCGGCGACCGCAACTGGTGGCTGCCCGACTGGCTGGACCGGCTGCTGCCCAAGGTCACCGCCGAGCCCGAGGTCCAGCCGGTCGAACCCACCCGCGAGCCCGCCCCCGTGTCCTGACGGTTTTGCGTGTGGCTCTCCACCTGGCGTTTCATTGCGACTGGGTGACAGGCGTGCCTCCATTCGTTACATTCCCCGGGAGGCGAGGCGGAACGAGCTGGGGAGCATCGTGAGATCGTTGAGCCACAAGGCCGTACTGCTCCGTGGTTGCGCGGTGGCGTTGGTGGTGATGGTGACGGCCACCCCCGGCATGAGCGACGCCCAGCAGCCGACGCCCGAGCAGCAGCGCGACGAGGTGCGCCGCCAGGCCGCCGAGGCCGCGCTCGACATCGACACGCTGACGGCCCAGGACGCGGTCGTGCAGCAGGCGCTGGCCGACCTGCAGGCCAACGTGGACGCCCAGCAGGCCGACGCGAACGCCGCCGCCGAGGCGCAGGCCACGGCCGACGCCGCCCTCGCCGAGGCGAACAACCAGCTCACCGCGGCGCAGAACCTCGTGGCTGCTCTGGACGCGGCCACCGACCAGATGGTCTACCAGTCGTTCATGGACCCGCCCGTCGAGAACGCACTGGAGGTCTTCCGGTCCGGCTCGCTCAGCGATGCTGCCGTCAAGCAGGCGCTGCTCAAGATCCAGGCCGACGACGACGCCGCGCTCATGGACCAGCTGGAGCAGGCCCAGGCCCAGCTCGCCACCAACCAGGCGGCAGCCCAGGACGCCGCCACGGCCGCGTCGGACAAGAAGGCCGCATCGGACGCCGCGCTGATCGGCCTGCAGACCGCGCTCGGCCAGCAGCAGCAGTTCGCGGCCGATCTGGAGGCACGGCTCGACTCCCGGCTCGCCGAGGCGGAGGCGCTACGCCAGCAGGACGCCACCCTGTCCGCCCAGATCGAGGCTCAGCAGGCCGCGCTGGCCGCTCAGCTGGCGGCGCTGCCGCGCACCGGCGGAGGCGGCGGTGCTCCCGGGGTCATCGCTCCCGCTCCCGGCGGGCTCGCCAGCGTGAGCTGCCCCACCGGCAGCTCCATCACCGTGGCCGGCGCCATCGCCGACCAGCTCTCCAACCTGCTCCAGGACGCGGCGGCGGCCGGGGTGATCCTGTGCGGTGGCGGCTACCGCGACCCGCAGGCCCAGATCCAGCTGCGCATGGCCCACTGCGGCACGTCCAACTACGCCATCTACCAGATGCCGTCGTCGCAGTGCAGCCCGCCCACCGCCAAGCCGGGCTCCTCCCAGCACGAGGTCGGGCTGGCGATCGACTTCACCTGCAACGGCGGCGGCACGGTCAGCAAGGGCACGAACTGCTTCAGCTGGCTGTCGGCCCACGCCGCCGGCTACGGCTTCTACAACCTGCCCGAGGAGCCGTGGCACTGGTCCACGACGGGTAGGTAGCGGATCAGGCCTCGGCGGGCCTGGGGCGCCAGCTGGTGGCGAGCAGCAGAGCGGCGCCACCGGCGCCGGCGATGACGGCGATGAGCAGGCCGGTCGTGCCGATGAGGTCCTTCCGCCAGCCGAAGGCCTGGTCCAGCGACCACTTCCCCGGCCCCACCACGGCCAGCGCCAGGCCGCAGAAGGTGAGGGTCATCACGTACTCCCAGCCCTCGCCGGGACGGAAGATGAAGAAGCCGTTGCCCCGGTGGTTGGTGATCCACGCCACCAGCATCACGCCGATGACCGCCGCGCCGCCGAGCGGCGTGAGCAGGCCCAGGATCAGCGCGATGCCGCCCGCCAGCTCGGTCAGGCTCGCCAGCCAGGCGTGCACGATGCCCGGGCGCATGCCGAGGCTCTCGAACCAGCGGGCCGTGCCCGCGATCTTGCCGCCGCCGTAGATGTGGTTGTAGCCGTGGGCCAGCATGACGGCCCCGATGGCCACGCGGAACACCAGCAGGGCGAGGTTGATGGAGTCGGCGTCACTCACGGGGCCAGACCCTAGCGGCCCGTTCCTGACGGACTGTCAGGCGGACCAGGCCACCAGCGGGCCCGCCACGTCCAGCAACGACGGAGGGATGGCGAGGTCCCCGTCCCACACCACCACCTCGACTCCGGGGACGTCCTCGGGCGTGTCGGTGACGAACAGCACTGGCCGGCCACCGTCCGCCGCGGCCGCAGCGGCGAGGTGGGCGCGGCCCGGCTCGGTCGAGGCCGGCACGATCACGCTGCCCGGCTCGACGGTCGGCCACGTGCGGGCCACCCAGAACCCGACCAGTCCGGGCGGTGCCACGACGAGACCACCGGGCGGCAACGTGAGGCTCAGCTCCCGGGCCCGGGCGGCCGGCGTGGCCGGATCCTCGTACAGCGGCCCGACCACCGCGGCCAGGTCGGTGTAGAGCCGCGGCCGCACGGGCGTGGCCGGCGGGTGGGGCCAGCGGTCCCCGAACCCGGCCAGGTCCGCGGGAGCGATGTCGACCACCTCGGCCCGCCCCTCCCACGGCCGGCGGGTCACCTCGTCGGGATCGAGCCCGGAGGTCACCAGCACGTCGACGTCCGCCAACCCGGCCAGCTCGAAGTCGAGCGCCTGCAGCCCGGCGGTGCCCCCGTGGAACGGCGAGTCCCAGCGGAACACCCCCTTGGCCCCCCAGGTGTTGATGGCCGCCACGCCGAGCCGCTCGGCCAGCGCCCGCACCCCGTCGACGTGCGCGAGCACGCCGGGACCGACCAGGAAGCCGACGGAGGGCTGCGTCACGGGCGGCATCGTAGGGCGGCGCCGTCCTGCGACACTGGTGGTGATGTCGGACGGATCGTCGTTCGCCGCGGGGAAGGCGGCGCTCGGGGCCGGGAGGTGGGCGGAGGCTCGGGCCGCGTTCGAGGCGGTGCTGGCCGAGCGCGAGTCGGCCGAGGCGGCGGCCGGGTTGGGGGCGGCGCTGTGGTGGCTCGGGGAGAGCGCGGCCGGGGTCACGCACGGGTCGCGGGCCTACGCGCTGTTCCGGCGGGACGGGGACCTGGCAGGGGCGGTGCAGAGCGCCGTGTGGCTCGGCATCACCTACAAGGCCGACTTCGCCAACTACACCGCCGCGAACGGGTGGCTCGGGCGGGCCGAGCGGCTGCTGGGGGACACGACGCCGGGGCCGCTCCACGGGTGGGTGCGGGTGGCCCGGGCCTACCGGATGGCGGACCTCGACCGGGCGGCGACGCTGACCGCCGAGGCGGCGGACCTGGCGCGGGCCGCAGGAGACGCGGACCTGGAGCTCACCGCGCTGGCGCAGCTCGGGTTGATCCAGGTCGGGCAGGGCCAGAACGCGGCCGGGTTCGCGCTCATCGACGAGGCCATGGCCGCGGCGCTGGCGGGCGAGCGCAGCAGCCTCGACACCGTCGTCTACGCCTGTTGCGACATGCTCAACGCCTGCGAGCTGGCCAGCGACGCCGAGCGGGCGGCGCAGTGGTGCCGGGTCGCGGACGAGTTCGTCGACACCTACGGCTGCCCCTTCCTCTACGCCGAGTGCCGCATCCTCTACGGGGGCGTGCTGTCGGCCAAAGGCCGCTGGGACGACGCCGAAGAGGCGCTGCACACCGGCCTGCGCATCACCGAGGGGACCAGTCCCGGCCTCCACACCCGGGCGCTCACCCGCCTGGCCGGGCTGCGGGTGCGCCAGGGCCGCCTGGAGGACGCGGGCCGGCTGCTCGACCGGGTGACCGAGGGCGGCGAGGAGGAAGCCGAGGCCGCGGTGTCGATCGCCGCGCTCATGCTGGCCCGGGGCGACGCGGCCGGCGCCGGCCAGCGGCTGGTCCAGCGGCTGTCCGACCTGGCCGAGCACCGGGCCCACCTCGGTGCCGCGCTCGACCTGCTGGTGGACGCGCACCTGGCCCGGGGCGACACGGAGGCGGCGCATGCGGCCGCGGCCCGGCTCGCCGCCCTGGCCGCGGCGGCGGACAGCCCCACGCTGGACGCGCTGGCCACCGCGGCCCGGGGCCGGACCGGGGCGGCCCGGGGCGAGGCCGGCGCGCCGCTGCGGATCCAGGAGGCGCTGGCGGCGTGGACCCGGCTCGACCTCCCGTTCGAGGCCGCCCGTGCCCGCTACGACCTCGGCCGCGCCCTGCCGGCGAGCGAGCGCAACGCCGCCATCGACCACCTGCGCCGCTCGCTGGACGGCTTCGAGCACCTGGGCGCGGTCCTGGACGCCGACCGGGCCGCGGCCGCGCTGCGGGCGCTGGGCGTGCCCGCCCGCACCGGGGCCAAGGGCGCCGGCCTGCTCACCGACCGGGAGCGCCAGGTGCTGGCGCTGCTGGCCGAGGGCCTCTCCAACCCCGAGATCGCCGAGCGCCTCCACGTGAGCCGCAAGACCGCCGCCCACCACGTCAGCCACATCCTCACCAAGCTCGGCCTGCGCAACCGGACCGAGGCCGCGGCCTACGCGGCGGCGGGCACGCCGTAGGTCACCTGCCCGATGCTCGCCGGCCGCGGCCGTCGCATGCTCGGGGCATGAGCGAGCAGACCGAGACCTTCCAGATCCCCCTCGAAGCCGCCGAGATGTACGAGGCGGCCTTCGTGCCCGCCTTCTTCGCCCAGTGGGCGCCCACCCTGTGCGAGGCCGCGGGCGTGGCATCCGGGCGCAAGGTGCTCGACGTGGCCACGGGCACCGGCATCGTGGCCCGCACCGCGGCGGACCGGGGCGCCACCGTGACCGGCGTCGACCTGAACGAGGCCATGCTCACCGTGGCGAGGCGGGCCCGGCCCGAGCTCGACTGGCGCCAGGGCAACGCCCAGAGGCTGCCGTTCGGCGACCGCGAGTTCGACGTGGTGGTGAGCCAGATGGCGCTGATGTTCTTCCCCGACCCGGCCGCGGCCCTGGCCGAGATGGCCCGGGTCGTCGTGCCGGGCGGAACGGTGGCCGTGATGGTGCCGGGCGCGCTGGACCGGCAGGCCGCGTTCGCGCCGTTCGTCGCCATGGCCGCCCGCCACGCCGGGCCCGAGGCCGTCGACCTCCTCACGGCCTACTTCCGCGCGGGCGACCTCGACGAGCTGGCGGGACTGATGGGGGCGGCGGGACCGGCCGTCACCGAACAGCGCCGTGTGGACGGCACCTACCGGGCGCCCAGCGTCGACGCCTTCGTCACCACCGAGGTGGAGAGCACCCCGCTGGTCGAGCGCATGAGCGCCGAGACCTACCAGCAGATCCGCGAGGAGGCCAGGACCGTCCTGGCCCCCTTCACGGCCGGGGACGGCAGCGTGGCCGCGCCCTTCGAGGCGAACCTGGTGGTGGCGGTAGCTTGACCGGATGAGCGACGCGCCCGTCCGGGTCCTCGTGGTGGCGGGCAGCCTGCGCCGGCCTTCGTTCACCCGGTCGGTCTGCGACGCCACCGCCGAGGCGCTCACCAACGCCGGGGCCGTCGTCGATCGCTGGGACGTCGCCGACCCGCTCCTGCCCCTGGCCGACCCGGCCTACCACCGCGACCCGCGCCGCCATCCGGACCCGGACGTGCGGCGGCTGGTGGAGGCGGCCGACGCCGCCGACGCGTTCGTGGTGAGCACGCCCGTGTACCACGCGTCGTACTCGGGAGCGGTCAAGAACGTGCTGGACCACCTCGCCATCGCCCAGACCGTGTACAAGCCCGCCTCGGTCGTGGGCCACGGCGGCCGGGTCCGCAGCCCGCAGGCGGCCGATGCGCTGCGCATCGCCCTGCGGGGCCTGCTGGCGGTGGTGCTGCCCACCCAGGTGGTGGCGGCCATGGGCGACTACGACGACGAGGGCCGGGTCAGCGACGCCGAGATCCTGAGCCGGCTCGACCGCCTGGCGCACGAGCTGGTCACCTTCACCGAGGCCGTCCGCCCGGCGCGCCACCAGCTCCTGGCCCGCTACGCCTGATGGCCGAGACGCACCCGGTGCTGGTGGTCGGGGCCGGTCCCGTCGGCCTGGCCGCGGCGCTGGCCCTGCGGGCGCAGGACCTCCCGGTGGTCGTGCTGGAGGCCGCGCCCGAGGGCCGCGAGCGCCCGGGCAGCCGGGCGATCTTCCTGCACGGCGAGTCGCTGGAGCACCTGGAGGCCATGCGCCCGGGCCTGGGCTGGGACCTGGCCCGGCGGGGCCTGGTGTGGACCACCAAGCGCACGTACTGGCGCGAGCACCTCGTGTACGAGCGCACCTATCCTCCGCCCTCGCCGCTGCGGCTGCCGCACTCGACCAACATGTCCCAGGTCGACATCGAGGCCATCGTGTTCGACGCGGCCAAGGCCGCGGGCGTCGAGTTCGCCTGGGACCAGGAGGTGACCGCGGCCGTCACCGCACCCGACGGCGTGACGCTCACCACTGCGGGCGGCGAGCAGTGGCAGGCGCAGTACGTGGTGGGCGCCGACGGGTCCCGGTCCGCGGTGCGGGACGGGATCGGCGCGGCGCTGGAGGGCCCGCGGGTCGCCAGCGCGTTCGTGATCGTGGACGTGGCCGACGACCCCGACCATCCGCTGGTGCCCGAGCGCGTGTACCACTACGAGCACCCCGCGGTCGGCGGTCGCAACGTGCTGCTGGTGCCGTTCGCGGGTGGGATCCGGGCCGACCTGCAGCTGAGGCCGGACGACGATCCCGCCCGCTTCGACGACCCCGAGGGGGTCAGGGCCTGGATCGCCCGGGTGCTGCCCGAGCGCTACGCCGACCGGGTCACCTGGGTGTCGACCTACCGGTTCCACCAGGCCGTGGCGGGAGCCTTCACCGACCCCCACCGCCGGGTGCTGCTGGCCGGCGAGGCCGCCCACCTGTTCGCCCCGTTCGGCGCCCGGGGCCTGAACTCCGGCATCCCCGACGCGCTCGTGGCCGCCCGTGCGATCCGCCGGGCCCTGGACGACCCGGCGGCGGGCGCCGCCGCCGTGGCGGAGGCAGCGGCGACCCGCCGGGAGGCGGCGCTCTACAACCGCAACGCCTCCAACCTGGCCCTGCGCCACATGCAGGCCGACGGCTGGCGGGTCCGGCTGCGCCGTCACGTCCACGCCGCCGTGGCCCGCCGCGGCCTGCGCAGCGGCGCCTGGCTCGACTCGGCACCCTTCGGTCCCCGTGCGGCCGAGCACCGCACGGAGACCGGGTCCTACTAGCCCACCGAGTACCCGCTGACGTTGGTCAGCCGGAAGCCCTGGGCCACGAGCTGGTCGAACGTCTGCTGGTACTGGTCGGACGTGAGGCCGTGGCGGGCGGTGAACGCCGGGCCGCCGTCGGCCTCCCAGATGGCCGCGTAGCGGTCCTGGCCGCCGACGTCGTACCCGCTCACCTGGCGGAGCCGGAAGCCCTGCCCGACGAACTGGTCGAAGGCCGCCTGGTAGTCCGGGTTGCTGAGGCCGTGGCGGGCGACGAACGCGGGGCCGCCGTCGGCCTCCCAGATGGCGGCGTAGAGGTCCTGGCCCCGGACGCCGTAGCCGCTGACCTTGCGCAGCCGGAAGCCCTGGCCGACGGCCTCGTCGAACGCGGCCTGGTACTGCGGGTTGGTCAGGCCGTGGCGGGCGATGAAGGCCGGGCCGGGGCTCTGCTCGAAGATGGCGGCGTAGCGGTCCTCGCCGCCCACCTCGTAGCCGGACACGTCCAGCAGCCGGAAGCCCTGGCCCACCAGCTCGTCGAAGGTCTGCTGGTACTGGGCGTTGGTCAGCCCGTGGCGGGCCTGGAACGCCGGGCCACCACGCTGGGAGAAGATGGCGGCATAGCGGTCCTGGCCGTCGACCGAGTAGCCGCTCACGTCCACCGGGCGGAAGCCCTGGGCCAGCAGCTCGTCGAAGCGCTGCTGGTACTCCGCGCTCGTGAGACCGTGCACCGCGAACCAGTTCGGCCCGGGGGTGGCCTCCCAGATGGCGGCCAGGCGCTGCTTGTCGCTCACGACCGGGCTCGCCACCGCGCACGAGATCTCGCCGGACTCGCTCACCGAGCAGCAGCCGTTGAGCAACGTGAAGGTGACCGAGGCGTTGTCGCCGCCGCCCCCCGTGTGCACCACCGAGAACCCCGGCGTCGTGGCCGAGGTCGCCTGGGGCGTGACGCCCTCGTCGTAGCTGTTGGAGCCGACGAACGGGTTGTCCCAGTGCAGCCGCACCTGGCCGATGACCTCGCCCTCGTCGGTCTGGATCTGGTAGACGACCCGACCCTCGGTGCCGGTCGCGAAGCCGTCGGACTCGGACTCCCAGCTGCCGAGGTTGCCGATGACCGCAGGCGGCTCCGAGGTCCACTCGCCGTGGTCGAGCTCCTGCTTCAGCTTGAGCAGGTTGAACCGCCCCGCCTGGTTGACCAGGGTGACGTTCGTCGATCGAGCCGCCATGTCATCCGCCTCCTGCACTCGTCGGTCGAGAAGCTTTCGACCGGGAAGTGCACGGCGGTCGGGCGGCAGATACGGCGGATCGGTCAGGACCAGGCCGACAGGTCGCGGCCCAGCCAGGCCGCCAGGGCGGCGTTGTCGGCAGCGAAGCGGGACCGGAGGCCGGCGGCGGTGGCCTCCGCCATGGGCGGGTACTCGCCCTCGACGGCGTTGAGCTTGCCCACCACGCGGCCGATGCGGAACGCCTTGGGGAGGCGCCGGCGGGCGCCTCGGATCCGCATCGAGCGGAACGAGACGAAGCGGTTCACCCGTTCACCCAGCCGCGGCGGTCGGAACTCGCCGTTCACGCCGAGGAAGTCGCAGACGGTCGCGTAGGTGGGACCGGGCGACGCCCGCAGGTCGTCGAGCAGGACGACGGACAGCCGCTCGCGGGGGAACCGCTCGCACACGTCCTCCAGCTGGGGCAGGTAGCGGCCCCGGGCCAGGTAGTCGGAGGTGTCGTCGGCCACCGCCTCCTCGAAGGTGCGCTCGTCGCGGCCCCGCACGTGCTCCATCCAGTAGTGCGAGTACGCCCGCTCCACCGGGTCGCGCAGGATGGCCACCAGGCGGGCCTCCGGGATGGTGGCCGCCATGCGGTCCAGCGCCTCGGGCTCGGCCAGGTAGGTGGGCGTGGCCTCCCCCACCGCGGGCTGGCCGGCGTAGCCCTCGAAGCGCGAGCGGTACCAGTCCAGGCCCCGGTCCCAGCGCCGGTCGAAGAAGTGGATCTCCTTGCGGGGCATGAACACCTGCGGGTGGTCCTGCAGGTACTTGTAGAGCGACGTCGAGCCCGAGCGCATGGCGCCGATGATCACGAAGTTGGGCAGCGGCGCTTCGGTCACCGGGGGCGCACCCGCCAGGACTCGATGGCCGAGTCCCGCGCCGCCGCGTCGTACCAGCGGGCCGAGCCGGCGTCGGCCGGGTCGACCAGCGCGCCCCAGGGCTCGGGCTGCACGCCCATCCGCTCGCCGTGGCGGCGCAGGTTCTCGACCTCGGACCACTCGCCCGCGTAGACGTGGCCGAGTGTGCGGTAGCGCTTGGACATGTCCGAGATCGTGCCCGCGTTGTGGCGGATCTGCCGGTCGTAGGGATCGACCCGGGCCCGGCCCGAGCCGTCCCGGCCGCACAGCGCGTCGAACCGGGCCCGGGTGTCGGCCTCCAGGCGGTAGGGGAAGTGGTGGGTGAACGTCGAGGCCGGCGGCTCCACCAGCGTCACCTCGGCCCGGGCGGCGTGGAACCCGAGGCCGGACATAATGGGCGGGCCGGACCGGTCCCAGCGCTGCAGGTGGTGCTTGCGGTGGCGGGCGGCGCACAGGTCGCCGGGCTTCTCCTGGCACAGGGGCTGGAGGTCGAGCGGGTGCAGCCCGGGCAGGGACTCGGGCGCGCCCTTGGGGAAGTGGTTGAAGTAGCGGCTGCCCACGATGCGGAAGCGCCGGTCGAGCCCGGTCACCAGGTCGCGCACGGTCGTGCCCCCGGGGCCGTGGACGAACTCGTCGGCGTCGAGCCACAGCCACCAGATGTGGTCGTGCTCGCTGGCCTCGGACACCTCGGCGACCGTCTCGTTGAGGATGCGGATCTTGAGCGTCTCGTCCAGCTGTGGCGTCGAGAACGAGCGGGCCAGCTCGCCGCCCGCCTCGACGGCCCGGGCCACGGTGTCGTCGGGGCTGTCGTTGTCCACCAGCAGGACCCGGTCACAGCCCTGGGCGAGCGCGTTGGCGACCGTGGCCGCGATGACGTCGGCCTCCATCCAGGTGACCACGATGGCGTAGAGGCCAACGCGGTCGAGCGGACGGGCCTCGGCCGGAGCGGGCTCGTCGCCGGTGACCACCCAGGGCGGATGGTGCCGCCGCAGCCCGACCGCCCGCAGGGCCCGCTTGGCCCGCGTCTTGTACTTCATGCCCCCGCCTCCCCGCTCACCCGTCGAAGTCGTACCGGCCCAGCCAGCCGATCTCCGCCACCACCGCATCCAGGGCGGCCCGGTCCTCGGGCGTCCATGGCGCCCCGTCGCGGGTGCGGCGGGGCGACGGGAACACCACGCCGTCGCACGCCGCCAGGTAGCCGTCCGGCGCGTCCACACCGAGGAACCCGCACAGCCCGGCCAGCGTCGCCGGCGTGTCCGCCACCAGGTCCTCGTGGTGGAGCCGGTGGAAGCCGTCCTCGGCACAGCCGGCCGCGATGCGGTCGACCGACTCGCACAGCTCGCGGTAGCGGACGACCTGGTCGGCCA
>DATBGF010000566.1:0-13766 GCA_036558145.1 Acidimicrobiales bacterium | reverse complement strand
CTGCTCGGCAGCATCATGCTGCTGACCGCGGGAGTGCTGTCGTCGTTCCACTCCTGGAACCCCGAGGAGTCGCTGACCATCATCGCCCGGCTGGGCTACGTGACGCTCCTGTGGTTCTGGATGATCCGAGCTGTCACCGACAGCCGGCGCGCGCTCGACGTCCTGCTCAGCGGGTGGCGGGCGGGCGTGCTGTTCATCGCAGTGGTGACGATCCTGGCCGAGGCCGGTGCGCTCCACGTCGGCACCGACAACGCGGAGCAGCGGCAGACCGCCTTCTCGGGACACCCCAACCACCTGGCCGGCTACCTGCTGGTCGGGCTGCCCGTGCTGATGATGGGCCTGCCCCGCCGGGCCGGGCACACCCACAGGCGCCGGACCGTGGTGCTGCTCGTGACCGTCGGCATGGCGATGTACGCCATCAGCACCACCGGCTCCATGACCGGCTTCCTGTCCGCCATCGTCGCCATCGTCGCCACGATCGCCATCACCCTGCTGTTCCCACCAGCGGCGCCGGCCCGGCACCGCTACCACCCCCTGGCCATCATGGCGGTCGCGCTGCTGGCGGTGGCGGGCATGGGCCTCCTGGCGAGCTCCGACCTGCCCGTGACCGCGCGGTTCCACCGCCTCGAGCAGGGCGACACCTTCGTGACGACCAGTGCCGACCACCGCGGGCGGCTCAACGAGGCAGTGCTGGGCCGATTCGACGACTGGATCATCGTGGGCGTCGGTCTCGACAACGCCAGCGTCTTCGCCTCGGGGCTCTCGGAGGACCTGACGGTGACGGGCAGCGTCCACAACATGTACCTGAGGGTGCTGTTCCAGGCGGGCCTGCCCGCGCTGATCGGGCTGATGATCATCCTGGGGGCGACGCTGCGGGCAGGGCTGATGCTGGTCGTCAACACCCGCGGCACCGATCTGTACCCCGTCGCGGTCGCCAGCCTGGCGTCGGTCATCGCCGTGTTCACGTTCGCGTTCTTCGGGCCGATCATGTTCGAGCGCTACTTCTGGCTGCCCGTGGCCATCGTGTGGTGCCTGTGGGCGCTGCGGCGCGAGGAGCTGAGGCAGCGCCCGGCGGTGCCGCCGGTGCGGGCGCCAGGCCCGACCGCGCTCGCCGCACTGCCACCCGCACCGCCAGGAGGCGACCCCACCGGGCTGCTCTGAGCGGACCCGGCGCTGCTACCGTCCGAGGATCCCCCTCGACGTGCCGAACGCTGTGGGACCGGCGACGCCGACGCTCCCCAGAGCTGCCCGCTCGCGCGCGGGCTCGGCGAGGACCCACGGCATGCTGGCCCTCGCGCTCGGGTGGCTGGGCGTCGCCATGATCGGCCTCAACACCCTGCGCGTCGGGACATTCGCGCTCAGCGACGGCGTCTTCTTCGCCATGGGCGCCGTGCTGCTCCTCAAGCTCCTGGTGGGCGACGAGTCGGGTCTGGCGCCTCCGGACAGCCGGCGCAGCTCGCAGCTCGTCCTGTTCGGCACCATCCTGCTGCTGACCGCGAGCGTGCTGTCGTCGTTCAAGTCGTGGTACCCCAGCGGCTCGCTGCTGGTCTCGGCCCGGCTGGGGTACATCACGCTGGTCTGGTTCTGGATGCTGCGGTCGGTCGTCCCGTCCCGCCGCGCCCTGAACGTCCTGCTGAGCGGGTGGCGCTGGGGCGTCCTGTCCATGTCCATCGTGGCCATCCTCGGCCAGGTCGGCCTCCTCCACGTCGGCGTCGTGAACTCGGAGAACCGCCAGACCGCGTTCTCCGGGCACCCCAACGACCTGGGCGGCCTGCTGGCCGTGGGCCTGCCCATCCTGCTGCTGAACCTGCCGCGCCACCCCGAGCACAGCAACCGGCGCCAGCGGGTGCGCCGGGCGGTCTCGGTCAGCCTCGTCGTCTACGCCATCACCACCACCGGGTCGATCACGGCCTTCTTCGCGGCGGGCATGGCGGTGCTCGCCACGTTGACGTTCATGGCGCTGGTGCCGCCCACCCACGGCGTGCGCCGCCGCATCAACCCGCTCAGCATCATGGCGGGCGCCACGCTGGCGGTGCTGGGACTGGTGCTGCTGTCCCAGTCCGACCTGCCGGTGTTCGAGCGGTACCAGCGCTTCGAGTCGGGCGACGCCTACCTCGAGGGCAGCGCCGCCCACCGCGCCCAGCTCAACCGGGCCGTCCTCAGCCGCTTCGACGAGTGGATCATCCTCGGCGTCGGCATGGACGAGCACAGCATCTTCGCGGCCGACCTGATCGGGCCGACCGACGACTTCGTGTCCGGCGGTGTCCACAACATGTACCTGAAGGTGCTGTTCGAGGCAGGGCTCCCGGGGCTCGTCGGGCTGCTGATCATCCTGCTGGCGACCCTGCGGGCCGGGTTCCAGCTGATCGTGAACACGCGGGACACCGAGCTGTACCCCATCGCGGTCGCGGTCACCGGGTCGGTCATCGGCGCGTGCGTGGTCGCGCTGTTCGGGCCGATCCTCTACCACCGCTTCTTCTGGCTGCCGATCGCGCTCGTGTGGTGCCTGTGGAGCGTGCGGCGCGCCGAGCTCAGACGGCCGCGGGTCGAGGCGCCGGCGCGGCCGGCAGGCCCACCACCGCTCGCAGCTCTGCCACCCGCGCCAGCAGATGCGAGGCCCAACGGTCGGGGGTGAGCTGGCGGGCCAGTGACCGGCTCGCCTCGGTCATCGCCAGGCGCTCGGCGTCGCCGGATCCGCTGATGCGGGCCAGCGCGCGGGCCAGCGCATCGGGCGCGGCGGGCGGGACGATCACGCCGTTGTAGCCGTCGACCACCAGCCGGCTGGCCGCGCCGGACGCCGACGACGCCACCACCGGGAGGCCGGCGGCCGCGGCCTCGTGGACCACCACGCCCCACGGCTCGAACCGGCTCGGCAGCACCAGGCAGCCGGCCCGGGCCAGCAGGCCCGGCAGGTCGTCGGGCTGGACGAAGCCGAGCATGTCCACGCCGTCGAGGCCGGCGAGCCGGGACGCCTCCGGGCCGGTCCCCCCGACCAGCAGCGGCCACGGGCCCGGCACCGTGGCCCGGTAGCGCCGGTAGCCCTCGGCCAGCGTGTCGATGCCCTTGTCGGTCACCAGCCGTCCCAGGTACAGGAACGCCGGCTGCGGCGCGGCCCCGCCCCGGGCCTCGGCCACCGCCGCGAAGCGCGGGTGGTCGCAGGAGTAGATGCCCCGGATGATGCGGTCGTCGTCGAAGCCGAGCCGCCGGGCGAAGTCGGCGGAGCGCTCGCCGGGCAGGAACGCCGCGTCGAACGAGGGCCGCACGACGAACGGCGCCGTCAGGACCCCGAGCCGCTGCTTGGGCGTGGCCCACCACTGGTTGTCCATGCACAGGACCCGCAGGGTGCGGCCCCGCCACTTCCGGGCCAGCCGCCGGTACGGGCCGATGTGCCACGACGACACCAGGAGCGCGTGGGGCTCCAGCGCCTCGACCGCCGCCTCCAGGACCTCGGGGTCCGGCTCGCCCCGCCAGGCGGTGGCGGAGAGGCCCTCGGTGATCGCCTGCGGGTCGTACGGCGCGTCGTCGGCGCCCGCGCTGTGGAAGACGCGCACCTCGACGCCCAGCCGCGACAGCGTGGAGAAGCACGCGTGGGCGTAGCCCGACATGCCCTGCCAGCAGATGGCGATCCTGGGTCGCTCGTCGTCCATGGGTGCTCAGCCCGAGCGCACCGGCACACGGGTGAGGTCGTCGACCACGCCGTGCTGGGTCTGCGAGAAGCGCAGCGCCCGCAGGAACTCGGTCCAGTAGATGGCGGCCGACGCGGTGTGCGCCAGCCAGTAGCCGACAACGTAGCCCCCGCCCCCGCCCAGGGCCGTGCCCCCGAGCGGCAGGGCCAGCTGGGGCGGAGCGGTCTCCATCCGGGCCCGCAGGCTGCTGCGGGCCGCGCCGAGCGCCCGCAGGCCGGTCAGGCCGCCGGTGGCGACGCTGCCCGAGATCATGGCGAGGCCCATGAAGCCGATCAGGCCGCTGGCGTCGGACCAGGAGGCGCCGAACAACTGGGCACCGGCGCTGTCGGGCAGGGCCAGGCCGAACAACGTCCACACCACCGCCACGGAGGCCAGCAGGCCGCTGGCCGCCATCATGAGCCGCCGCAGCCGGGCCGGGTCGTCGCGGGCCTGGGCGCCCTCGGGCACGAGCGCCAGGAAGATGCCGGCGTGGATCGTGTTGATCGGCCCGAAGAACGTCTGGGCCGCCCGCACCGCCCCGAGCACGCTCAGCCCGGCGATGGCGCCCACGCCCAGCAGCACGGACTGGCCGACGGCCTGGCCGGTGGCGAACTCGCCCAGGAACCGCACGCCCATGTCGCCGTTCTGGCGCAGCCAGCGGAACGGGTGGGGGAGGTGGACGACGGCGGACCGGCCGAGCACCTGTCCGCACACCGCGCCGATCCCCGCGGTGAGGCCCCAGGCCGCGACGTACCAGGGCGCCTCCGCCGAGGCCGGGGCCAGCGGCAGCGCCACGAACACCCCGGCCAGCCACACCAGGTCGACGGCCAGCGACGCGGCCGGCCGGTCGTGGATGAAGGCGTAGCGCCAGGTGTCCTGGACCACGATGAGCGGGAGCACCAGCGCCAGCACCACCAGCGCCGAGCCGGCGTCGCCCCCGACCAGCAGGCCCGCCACCGCCACCACCAGCGCGGCGGCGGCCGCGACGACCAGCGCGGCGCCGAGCATGTCCGGGACCAGGTGCCGGCGGGCCTCGGCCGTGACCCGCGAGAAGCGGGACAGCAGCGGCTCGCCGATCAGCGCCCGGCTGACCCCCAGCGTGAGCATGGCCACGATGGCGGCCACGCCGAACGCGCCGAAGCCCGTGTCGGGCAGCGAGCGGGCGACGAAGATCGAGACGACGACGTTGGAGAGGCCCGACACGCCCTGGTCGGCCATGACCAGGACACGGCGCTGGGTGAGCCGGGCCGCCACCGCCCGCTCAGGCTTCGGCCAGGCGGGCCGCGACTTGGTCGTGCACCCAGGCGTAGGTCGCGGCGAGCCCGTCCTCCAAGGAGATCGACGGCGCCCACCCCAGCTCGGCCCGGATCCGCGTGTTGTCGCTGTTGCGCCCGCGCACGCCCTGAGGCGCGTCGAGCTTGTAGGTGCGGTCCAGCGTGATCCCGGCGATGGACTCGACGATATCCACCAGCTGGTTGACCGTCACAAGCTGATCGCTGCCCACGTTGAGCGGCTCGCCCACATCGCTGGCCGTGAGGCGCAGCGTGCCCTCGAGGCAGTCGTCGATGTAGGTGAAGCTGCGGGTCTGCTGGCCGTCGCCCCAGATCTCGATGCGGTGGTCGCCGGTGAGCGCCGCGGTGGCCACCTTGCGGCAGATGGCGGCCGGCGCCTTCTCCCGGCCGCCGTCCCACGTGCCGACGGGCCCGTAGACGTTGTGGTAGCGGGCCACCCGCGTCTGCATGCCGAAGTCCTCGGCGAAGTGGCGGCACATGCGCTCGGCGAACAGCTTCTCCCAGCCGTAGCCGTCCTCGGGCATGGCCGGGTACGCGTCGGCCTCGGCCAGGGGATCGACCTTCGGCGACGACTGCTTGCCTGCGGCGTACACGCACGCCGAGGACGCGTAGAAGAAGCGCTCGACGCCCTCGTCCCGGGCGGCCAGCAGCGTGTGGGTGGAGATGAGCACCGACAGCATGCACAGGGCCTTGTTGTTCTCGATGAAGCCCATGCCGCCCATGTCGGCTGCCAGGTTGAACACCGTGTCGATGCCGTCGACCGCGTCACGGCAGGCGTCGATCAGCTCGAGGTTGGCGTGCAGGTTCTCGACGTCGTCGAAGACCTGGTGCCACTCCTCCTTGGGCTTGCAGTCGACCGCGCGGATGTGGCCGACGCCCTCGTCGCGCAGGCGGCGGACGAGGTGGCCGCCGATGAAACCACCGGCGCCCGTGACCAGCACGTGATCCATGGAGTTTCAGCCTTCCCCAGCGCGGGCCCGTGCAACGCTGCGCCCGACGGCCCGCTCGATGACTTCTTCGAACCGATCCGCGATCACCGCCGTGTCGAAGGTGGCTTCCGCGTAGGCGCGTGCGGCCCGCCCCTGGGCGGCTCGCAGCGGCTCGTCCACCCGCAGCTGCTTGGCGGCGACGAGGAACGACTCCTCGTCGGTCGAGTCCACGACCAGCCCGGCTCCGGCCCGCTCGACCGTGCGGGCGGCCAGGTTCTCCGGCGGGATGGCGGCCAGGATCGGACGGCCCGCGCAGAGGTAGGACAGCACCTTGGACGGCACCGAGAAGGTGCCGGCGGCCGGCTCCAGCAGCGCCACGAGCACGTCGGCGGCGGCCAGGATGTCCGGGTACTCCTCGATGGGCTGGAACGGCAGCAGGTGGAGGTTCGGCAGCGGCCGCAGGCGCATGAGCTCCCGCAGGCGGGCCTCGCCCATGCCCTCGCTGATGACCACCACGTCGGCGTCGCCCGCCCGCTGCTGGGCCAGGCGGTACAGCAGCTCGGGGCGGTGCTTGAGCCCGAGGGTGCCGGTGTAGAGGTAGAGGAAGCTGTCCTCCAGGCCCTGCCGGCGCCGCCACGCGTTGTCGCGGGGCCCGGTGGGTAGGTCGCTCAGCGGCGCCCAGTTCTCGATGACGGTGCAGGCCGACGGGTCGACGCCCCAGCCCGTGAGCATGGGCGTGAAGTCGTCGGTGATCGACACCACCCCGGTGGCCTGGCGGAGCAGGCGGCGCTCGAGCGCCTCGAACGTGGCCCCGACCCGGCGCCCGAGGCTGCCGGCGCGCCGCTCGGCCTCGGCCGACATGGCCACGCTGTGCAGGTCCTGCACCCAGAACACCCAGGGCACGCCCTCGCGGCGGCACCACGAGGCGGCGACCGACTTGGCCACCAGGGGCACGTTGCAGGCGAGCACCACGTCCGGGCGGAACGTCGACGCCACCCGCGTGAAGCGCCGGCCGTAGGCGGCCTCCTGGCTGATGCGCCGCACCGGTGAGTAGCGGGCGAAGGAGTCGCCGGCCGCGATGGGCACGACCGACAGGTTGTCGGTGTTCCCGGCGTCGAGGCGTCCCTTGCCGCTCGTGTACGACCCGCAGTAGACGTGCTGCACCGTGTGGCCACGGCGCGCGAGCGCCCGGCTCAGGTCGATCTGGAACGGATGACCGGCGAAGTCATGGATCAGCACCCGCAGTCCACCCGGGCGTCGCCGGGCGTTGCCGTTCAGGCCGCGCCTGTGCTGGGACGAATCCCCCTCCGATCGACCGTTGTGCCGCAGTGTCGTCGCTTGATCGGATCCCCCACGGGCGATGCCCGAATCCGTCTCGCGGAGCCACATCGACGTGTCCTCCCCCACGCTCTGCCGCCACATCGGGAAAATCCCCTGGTCAGCACTGGTGAAGCCCCCCACAGCGCAGCGAGCCCCCAGCCGTGGTCGCCTCCCGCGACCACCTATGTGACCGAAGAGTAAGGTCCGTTTCCCGTGCCGTCCAGTCCTGTGTTGCCGGTAGCACCATGAGGGTTCTCGTGGTCCACAACCGGTACTCGTCGCGGGTCCCCTCGGGGGAGAACCTCGCAGTCGACGATGAGGTGCGCTGGCTGCGCGAGGCGGGCGTCGACGTGGCGGTCCACATGGTGTCGAACGACGACGCCCTCGCCCCCGGGGCGTGGGCCCGCGTGCGCGACGGCGCCACCGGCGTGTGGTCGCTGCCCGCCCGCCGGCGCTTCGAGGACGTGCTCGACGCCGAGCGGCCGGACGTCGTGCACGTCCACAACCTCTTCCCGCTCCTCTCGGGGAGCGTGCCCGCGGCCGCCCGCCGGCGGGGCCTGCCGGTGGTGTGGACCGTGCACAACCACCGGGTCCGTTGCGTGGAGGGCGGCAACTTCCGGGACGGCCGGCCCTGCCACGACTGCCGCCCCGGGTGGCGGGTGCCGGGGATCGTGCACGGCTGCTACGCCGGCTCGGTCGCGGCCAGCGGGCTCGTCACCGCGGCCAGCTCGGCCTTCCGCACCTCGGCGCGGCGCCGCGACGTGCTGGCCCTGGCCATCAGCGAGCACGTGCGCACCTGGCTCGTCGACGAGGCCGGGCTCGACCCGGCCGCGGTGCGGGTCAAGCCCAACGGCGTCGCCGGGCCCGCGGAGCCGGGCCCACCCCCGGCCGGGAGCCGGGCGTTCGTGTTCCTGGGCCGGCTGGCCGCGGCCAAGGGCGTACGGCTGCTCCTCGACGCCTGGCGCCGGGCCGGCCTCGACGCCGAGCTGGACATCGTCGGTGGGGGCGACCTGGCGGACGAGGTGTCCGCCGCGGCCGCGGCCGACTCCCGCATCAGCTGGACCGGGACGGTGGGCACCGAGGCCGTCGGCGAGCACCTGGCCCGGGCCCGGGCCGTGGTCGTGCCCTCGCTGTGGGACGAGCCGTTCGGCCGGGTGGCGCCCGAGGCGTTCGCCTACGGCCGGCCGGTGATCACCACCGGGCTGGGAGGCCTGGGCGAGTCGGTCGACGCCACCACCGGCTGGGTCACCGGGCCCGAGCCCGACGCCCTGGCCGCCGCCCTGGTGGAGGCGGCGGGCGACGACGGCGAGGTGGCGGCCCGGGGCGCGGCCGCCCGCTCGCGGTGGCAGGATCGCTACAGTCCGCCGGTGACCACCGCGGCCCTGCTCGACGTGTACCGGTCCGCGGCGGCCGGGTCCTAGGGAGCGACGTGCGGGTCCTCGTCGTCCACAACGCGTACTCGTCGCGTGTCCCGTCCGGCGAGAACCTCTCCGTGGCCGACGAGGTGGCCTGGCTGCGCCAGGCGGGCGTCGAGGTCGAGCTGCACGAGGCGTCCAACGACACCGTGGTGGCGGCCGGGGCGCTCGCCAAGGTCCGCCAGGCGGCCGAGACCCCGTGGTCGCCCAGCGCGGCCCGGCGCTTCACCGCCGACCTGGACCGGGTGCAGCCCGACATCGTCCATGTCCACAACCTGTTCCCGCTGCTGACCGCCAGCGTGCCGCTCGCGGCGGTGCGCCGGGGCGTGCCGCTGGTGTGGACCTGCCGGAACCGGCGCATCGTGTGCGTCGAGGGCACCCACTTCCGCGACGGGGCGCCGTGCTACGCGTGCCGGCCGGGATGGCGGGTGCCCGGCATCCGCTACGGCTGCTACCAGCGCCTGGCGGTGGCCCGGGGCACGGTGAGCCCGGCCGGCTCGGTGGCCGCCAGCGCGCTGGTCACCGTGGCCACGGCCGGCTTCGGCTCGCTCGTGCGGCGCAAGCGGGTCCTGGCGGTCGGCATCGCGGACAACGTGCGCGAGTGGCTGGTCGAGGTAGCGCGGCTGCCGCCCGAGCGGGTGGCCGTCAAGTACGTGGGCGTGCCCGGGCCCGAGCCCGGCTGCGACGTCCCGCCGCCCGAGGCGAGCCGCACGTTCCTGTTCGCCGGCCAGCTCGCCGACTACAAGGGCGTGCCCCTGCTGCTCGAGGCCTGGGCCCAGGGCGCGCCCCCCGACGCCCGGCTGCGGGTCGTCGGCGACGGGCTGGCCGCCCCGCTGGTCACGCAGGCCGCCGCGGCCGACCCCCGGATCACCTTCGTGGGCCCCGTCGCGACCTCGGCCATGGCGGGCGAGCTCGCCGCCGCCCGGGTGGTGGTGGCCCCCTCGACCACGCCCGAGACCTTCGGCCGCGTGGCCGCCGAGGCGCTGGCGTACGGCCGTCCCGTGATCACGACCGGGCTGGGCGGGCTGGGCGAGATCGTGGACGCCGAGAGCGGCTGGGTCACGGGGGTGGACGCCGGCGCCATGGCCGAGGCCATCCGCCTCGCGGCGACCGACGACGCCACCGTGGCCACGATGGGCGCGAAGGGGCGGGAACGCCACCGGGGCCACTTCAGCCCGGAGGCGACGACGGGTGCCCTGATCGGCATCTACGAGCGTGTGCTCCGCGAGACCGGGCAACACACGGAGCGCGCGGATTAGCATCCGTCGCCGGGACCGGGGACCGCCTGGGGGGCAGCGTTGAACACAAGCGCCATCGCACACTCCGTCGAACCGGCCGCGTCCTCCGCCTCCGCGGCGGCCGCACCGGTCGACGCTCCCGTCGCGCTGGTCCCCGTCCGCCGGCCGCGCTGGCTGGCCGGCTTCGTCGCCTCGCTGATCGCGGCCGACGCCATCGCCATGGGCGCGGCCACGCTGGTGGCCAAGGCGTCGTGGCTGGGGCTCGACGCCGCCCCCCTGCAGGTCCGCTCGGTCACCGTGCCGTACAACGCCGTGGCCCTCGTCACCGTGCCGCTGTGGCTGGTGCTGCTGGCGCTCACCGGTGCCTACGACGTCGGTCCCACCGGCGCCACCCGCGGGCACTGGAAGCTGGTCATCCGGGCCGGCGCCCAGCTGCTGGCGGTGGTGGCGGTCGGGTTCTACGTCCTCCACCTCGCCCTGCTCGGCCGCGGGATGCTGGTCGCGCTGATCCCTCTCGCCGTCGGGCTGACGCTGGCGTTGCGGGCCCTGGTCGGGGCCGCCCTGCACCACCTGCGGCGCCGGGGCCGGGCCTGCCGGCCCGCACTGGTCATCGGCCGGCGCCGCGGCGCTGAGGCGGTGGCGGCCCAGCTGCAGGGGCGGCCGTCCTCGGGGCTGACCGAGGCCGGGATGCTGATCCTCGACGCCCCCGGCAGCAGCGGCACCACCATCCACGACGTGACCGCCGCGCTCGCCAACACCCGGGCGGAGGTGGTGGTGGTCACGGGCGGCCTGGCCCGCGGCAAGCTCCGCGACCTGGCGTGGGCGCTCGAGGGCACGGGCGTCGAGCTGCTCGTCACGCCCGGCCCCGCGGAGATGGAGGGCCTGCGCACCGAGATCCGCCCGGTCGCCGGCCTACCCCTCCTCTACCTGGACCACTAGCCGCCGGGCCGCTAGCGGTCGGTGCGGCGCCGCCGGGCCTCGAACATGGCGGCGGCCTGGCGGATCGGGACCAGCTCGCGGCGGTACTGGCGGTGGGCCTCGGCCAGCTCGGCGCGGAGCCGGACGACCTCGGCCTCGAGCTCCAGCACCCGCTGGACGCCGTAGAGGTTGAGGCCCTCGTTGGTCAGCTCCTGGATGCGGCGGAGCTGCTCGATGTCGGCGTCGCTGTAGCGGCGGCTGCCGCCGGTGGTGCGCGCCGGGTCGACCAGGCCCTTGCGCTCGTAGATCCGCAGGGTCTGGGGGTGGACCCCGGCCAGCTCGGCTGCCACCGAGATCACGTACACCGCCCGCGTCGGTTCACGGCCGTCGCCACGCATCGCTGTCATCCTTCCTCTATCCCGAGGTGGGCTCGGGGTGATCTGCCGTCGTTGGCGGCGGCCAGGGCCTCGACCGCCTTGCGCTCGTCGTCCGTCAGCTTCTGGGGCACGGCCACCTCCACGGTGACCAGCATGTCGCCGGTCTTGCGGGACTTGGGGACACCCTTGCCCTTCACCCGCAGCGTGCGACCCGAGCGGGTGCCCGCTGGGATGCGGACCTTGACCGAGGCGCCCTCCAGCGTCGGGACCCGCACGTCGGCGCCCAGCACGGCCTCGGGGAACGTGACCGGCACGGTGATCGTGAGGTCGTCGCCCCGGCGCCCGAACAGCCGGTGCGGGGTCACCCGGGTCGTGACGTAGAGGTCGCCCGGAGGCCCGCCGTTGCGGCCGGGACCACCCCGGCCCCGCAGGCGGATGCGCTGGCCGTCGCCCACGCCCGCAGGGATGCGGACCTTGACCTCGCGGGGCCGGTGCTCGACCCCGCTGCCCTTGCAGGTGGGGCAGGGCTCGTCGATGGTGTAGCCACGCCCCGCGCAGGCCGGGCACGGCTGGGAGAAGCTGAAGAAGCCCTGGTTGTCGTCCAGCACCCCGCGGCCGTTGCACTGCACGCAGGTGCGCGGCGTGGTCCCCGGCTTGGCGCCGGTGCCCATGCAGGTCGAGCAGGCCGCCTCGCTGGTCAGGTGGATCGTGGTGGTGAGGCCCCGCACCGCGTCCTCGAAGTCGAGGTGCAGCTCGGCCTCGAGGTCCTGGCCCCGGTGGGGACCGCTGCCCCGCCCCGGGCCGGTGGCCCCGCCGCGCCGCGGCCGGCCGAACAGGCCGCCGAGCACGTCGCCGATATCGCCGCCCTGGAAGCGGAACCC
Source organism: Acidimicrobiales bacterium (assembly GCA_036558145.1). Lineage (GTDB taxonomy): Bacteria > Actinomycetota > Acidimicrobiia > Acidimicrobiales > VFJN01 > ZC4RG19. Next base: position 1,731 of record DATBGF010000566.1, on the reverse strand, counting down.
GCCGTTGGGCGCGCCGGCCCCGGAGCCGCCGAACATGCCGCCCATGGGGCCCAGCTTGCGGACCTCGTCGTACTCCTTGCGCTTCTCGGGGTCGCCCACCACGTCGTAGGCGGCGGAAACCTCCTTGAAGCGCTCCTCGGCGGCCTTGTCGCCCGAGTTGGTGTCGGGGTGGTACTGGCGCGACAGCTTCCGGTACGCGCTCTTGATCTCCTTGGCGGTGGCGGTCTCGCCCACGCCTAGGACCCGGTAGTAGTCCTTCTCGAACCACTCACGCTGCGGCGCCATCGCGCACCTTCGATCCCGCTGCTCGTCCCGGACTCAGTCCGTCACCTTGACCATGGCCGGGCGCAGCACACGGCCCCGCCACCGGTACCCCGGTCGCAGGACCTCGGCCACGACCTGCTCGCCGCCCTCGCCCGGCTCGTGCATGACCGCCTCGGCCTCGGCCGGGTCGAAGGTCGAGCCCTTGGGGTCGATGCGCTCGAGCCCCTCCTTGGCCAGCGCCCCGTACAGCGCGCTGAGCACGGGCTCCACCTCGCTGGCCCCGTGGGCCAGCGCGGCGTCGCAGGAGTCGAGCACGGGCAGCAGGCCCTCGACGAAGCTGCCGAGCGAGCGGACGACCGCGTCGTCCTGGCGCTTCTGCGCCTGCTTGCGGTAGTTCTCGAAGTCGGCCTGGGCCCGGCGGTAGGCGTCGAGGTACTGCTCGCGCTCGGCCAGCAGGAGCTCCAGGTCGACCTCCAGGGCCTCGGCCGCCGCCCGGAGCACCTCGTCCGCGGCGTCGCCCTCGCCCTTGTCCTCGCCGGCCTCGTCGCCGACGACCTGGTCGTCCGCTTCGACCTCGCCAGCCTCGTCAGCCGCGCCCGGGGCATCTGCCTTGGAGCCGGCACCATCGCGGCCGCCGGTGGCGGCCTTCGTGTCGGGCGTGTCGGGGCCGGTGGCGGCGCCGGCCTCGTCGGGCGGGGCGGGCCCGCCGGACGCCTTGGGCTCGGCGTCGCCCCCGCTGGGCGACGCCTTGCCGGAGGTCACGCCTGCTCCTCGTCGTCGACGATCTCGGCGTCGACGACGTCGTCGTCCTGCGGCTGGCTGGCACCGGCGGCGCCGGGTGCGTCGCCCGGGCCGCCACCGGCGGCGGTGCTCTCGGCCGCGGCGGCGTCGTAGAGCTTCTGGGTGAAGCTCTGGCTGGCCGACATCAGGGCGTCGGTGGCGTTGCGGATGGCCTCGATGTCGCTCCCGCCGAGCGCGGTGCGCAGGTCGCCGAGCTTGTCCTCGACCGCCGACTTCTCGTCGCCCGAGATCTTGTCGCCCTGCTCCTTGAGCAGCTTCTCGGTCTGGTAGACGAGCGTGTCGGCCTGGTTGCGGACCTCGGCCTCCTCGCGGCGGCGCCTGTCCTCCTCGGCGTGCTGCTCGGCGTCGCGGACCATCTTGTCGATGTCGTCCCGGGCCAGCGCGGACTGGCCGGTGATGGTCATCGACTGCTCCTTGCCCGTGGCCCGGTCCTTGGCGGACACGTGCACGATGCCGTTGGCGTCGATGTCGAAGGTGACCTCGATCTGGGGGATGCCCCGCGGCGCGGGCGGCAGGTCCACGAGCTGGAACTTGCCCAGCGTCTTGTTGTACATCGCCATCTCGCGCTCGCCCTGCAGTACGTGGATCTCCACGGACGGCTGCATGTCCTCGGCCGTGGTGAACACCTCGGTCTTGCGAGTGGGGATGGTGGTGTTGCGCTCGATG
>DATBGF010000565.1:0-21026 GCA_036558145.1 Acidimicrobiales bacterium | reverse complement strand
CTCCGCCAGGCTCTTCTGCACGACCACATCCGCCCGGCGCTGGACGGCGTTGATCACCAGGGCGTTCTCCTCCGGATCGTCCATGGGCACGCACACGAGGTGGATCCGGCGCCGGGCCGAGGGCGCCAGGTCCCGCCAGGCGTCGCACGCTTCGGCGAGTGCGCCCGCCCCCTCGGGGTCGTCGCTCACGCCGTCGACCGCCGGCCCCACCACCAGGAGATGGGCGTCGTCGTCCACCGGCCCGTGGAGGGCGAAGGCCCGGATCAGGCCCACCGGGTCCTTGAGCCGGTCCCAGCGCGACACCTGCACGGCCAGCCGGGCGCCCGGCGGGACGGGCTCCTCCTCGGTGACCGTCGCCCGGCGCAGCGGCAGGTCGCTGCCGGGGCCGGGGACGATGCCGGCTGCGTCGAGGATGGCGTCGCGCCGGGCGTCGTCGAGCGGCTCGTTCTTGGGCGAGGCGACGTCGATGCACGGGGCCAGGACCACCACGCACTCCGGCGCCAGGCGGTCCCAGGCGTACTGCGACCGGGTGAACACGCAGATGTCGGCGCGTGCGACGTCGGGCCGCAGGAAGTCCCACGCCGTCCGGGCCAGCCGCCCGGCCCGGTCCCGTCCGACGTGGCAGCGCCAGACCACATGGGCGCCGTGGGCCTTGAGCGGCCCGGCCAGCCCGGCCGCCTGGGGATCGTGGAGGACGACGACGTCGCCGGGCGCCACCGCGGCGAGCAGGCGCCCGCACTCGTGGTCGAGGGCGCGCTCGTACGTCGCCCGCTCGGCCTCGCCCAGCGGGCCGCGGTCGCCGGGATCGTCGTGCAGCCGGTTGTGGATGCGCTTGGTGACCTCGTAGAACGCGGGGTCGCTCTCGACGACCAACCAGCGCGCGTCCACCCCCTCGCCGGTGGCGTAGGGCAGGAGCCCGGCCAGGGTCTCGGCGACGCCGCCGCCCGTGGCGGTCGAGTTGACGTGCCACATCCGCCGGCCGGCGAGCAGCTGGCGCAGGCGGTCGAGGGCGTCGGCGAGGCGGTGCAGGTCGTCGCCGTCGAGGACCGGGGCGAGGACGTCGATGGGCCGGGGGTCGAGGGCGACTGGACGCATGGGCGAGCGGCTTCCCCACCGGTGATGTCGGAAACCCAGCCGACCCGCGCGCCTCCGTCTATACACTGTGTGTATAGTTCAGGCCGATGCCGATCGCCCACGCCTTCCTCGGCCTGCTGGACCAGGGCCCCCAGTACGGCTACATGCTCAAGCAGCGGTTCGACGACTGGTTCGGCGAGGCCCGGGTGCTGCGCTACGGGCAGGTGTACGCCACGCTGGCCCGGCTCCAGAAGCAGGGCCTGGCCGAGGTGGTGGCCGTCGAGTCGGGCGCCGGCCCCGAGCGCAAGCGCTACGCCATCACGCGCGGCGGCGTCGAGGAGCTCGAGTCCTGGCTGGCCACGCCCCAGCCCGCCGAGGAGGTGGCGCTGGGCGACCTCTACACGAAGACGGTCGTGGCCCTGCTGTCGGGACGCTCGGCCGGCGACGTGCTCGACGCCCAGCGGGCCGTGCACACCGAGCGCATGCGGGCCCTGCGCCGGGCCACGGCCGGGGGGTCCGTGGAGCAGGGCCTGGCCACCGACTACCTGATCGCCCACCTCCAGGCCGACCTGGACTGGATCGAGCTCGCCGGCGCCCGCCTGCGCCGTGGGGAGGGATGACCGTGCTGCAAGCCATCGACCTGACCGTGACGTTCGGGCCGACCACCGCGCTGCGAGGGCTGTCGGTCTCGGTCGAGCCCGGGGAGCTGGTGGCCGTGGTGGGCCGCAGCGGGTCGGGCAAGTCGACCCTGCTCCACTGCCTGGCCGGCGTGGTGCGCCCCCGCTCGGGCGCGGTCGTGTTCCGGGACGAACGGATCAGCGACTGGCCCGACAGCCGGCGCAGCGCCTGGCGGCTCCGCCACGTGGGCCTGGTGTTCCAGTTCGGCGAGCTGGTCCCCGAGCTGACCCTGGCGGAGAACGTGCGCCTGCCGCTGCTGCTCACCGGGGTCCCGCCCCGGGAGGCCCGCCGCCGGGCCGGCGCCGTCCTCGACCGCCTCGGCATCGCGGAGGTGGCCGAGCGGCGGCCGGGCCAGGTGTCCGGCGGCCAGGTCCAGCGGGCGGCCATTGCCCGGGCCCTGGTGCACGAGCCGGCGGTGGTGCTGGCCGACGAGCCCACGGGCGCCCTCGACGCCGCCAACGGCCAGCTCGTCCTGGAGGCGATGCTCGAGGGGGCCCGCGAGCGGTCCAGCGCGGTGGTGCTGGTGACCCACGAGGCCCGGCTCTCGTCCTACTGCGATCGCGAGATCACGCTGCACGATGGGGCCGTGGCCCAGCCGGTGCTGCGGTGACACGCACGCTCCGCCTGGGGCTGCGCCTGGCCCGCGGCGCCGGCCGGTCCGGCTGGCTGCGGCTCGCGCTGATGACGGCGGGCGGGGCCGTGGCCACGCTCGGGCTGCTCTGCGCGTGGGGGCTGTACGGGCTCATGCCCCACCAGCAGGCGCGGGCCGACCGGCTCACCCTGCAGACCGGCGTCCCCGGCACCCCGCCCGCAGCCGGCGTGCTGGTCGACCAGGAATCGGACTCGTGGGACGGCCGGCGGCTCCAGCGGGTGAACGTGGCCGTCACCGGCACCGACCCGATCGGCGCGCCAGGCATCGAACGCTGGCCCGCCCCTGGTGAGGCGGTGCTGTCGCCCGCGCTGGCGCGCCTGGCCGAGCGCGAGCCGCTCGTCGCCCGGCGCTTCCCCCAGCGGGTCACCGGCACCATCGACCGCTCGGGACTGGTCACGCCCGACGACCTCGTGGCTTACGTCGGGGTCGAGGCCGACGACATCCCCGACGTCCTCGCCGTGCCGTTGACCGGGTTCGGGAGGACGGGGACCGGCGGCTGGTACAAGTCCGTGACGTCGCGCACGCTGGCGGTGCTGGTGGTACTGACGCTGGTGGCGCCGGCCCTGATGCTGATGGGCACGTGCACGCGCCTGTCGGCCACCACCCGTACCCAGCGGCTGGCGGCACTGCGGCTGCTGGGCCTGAGCCGGCGGCGCACGCAGCTGGCCAACGCGGTCGAGACCGGCCTGGCGGGACTGGCCGGCGGCCTGGCGGGCACGGCCGCCTGGCTGGCCTGGCTCCGCGCTGCGCCCGAGGGCCGGATGGGCTCGCTCAGCTGGTACGCCGCCGACCTCGCGCTCCCCGCGGCGGCGCTGGCGGCGGTGCTCGCCGGCGTGGTGGTGCTGGCCGTGGCCGTGGGTGCGGCCGGGAGCCGGACCGGCGTGCGGGACCCCCTGCCGGCCCGCCGGGAAGGATCGGTGCGCAAGGTGTCCGCGTGGCGCATCGTCCCGCTGGCGGCGGGCTTCGCCCTGCTGGCGCTGTCCTGGCAGACGGCCGGGAAGGGCGCCGGCCACGCCAGCCTGGCCCGCTGGCTGGCCCCGTTCGGCACCGGCCTGGCGCTGAGCGCGCTCGGACTGGCCCTGGCGGTGCCGTTCGTGGCGGTGGCCGTCGGGCGCCTACTGCAGCGGTGGGAGCGCCCCGCCACGCTGCTGGCGGGCGGGCGCCTGCGCCACGAGCCCGCGGTGGCCGGGCGGATCCTGGCCGGGCTCACGATGGCGGTGTTCGCGGCCGGCACGGCCCAGGTGGTCCTCGTCTCGGTGCGGGCCGGTGCGCTCGCGCTGGAGAAGGACCCGTTCCCGCGTTTCGCGGCCATGGAGACCGACGTCCCGATGGCGGCCGGCGAGGCGGACCTGCGGGCCGTGTCCGACCGCGGGGTGGCGTTCCGTCTGGTCGACTTCACGCAGGGAGTCGACGGGGTCGCGGCCACGTGCGAGGACCTGCGGGCGGCCACGGGCGACGCGCTGGCCGGCTGCCAGGACGGCCGGACCTACCGGGTGCGGTCACCCGACCCCGACTACGGCGATGCGACCGCCGCCGAGGGTGACGCGGCACTGGTGGCCCAGGGGCTGCCCCCGGTGGACGGGATCCTGTCGTTCGAGCTGCGCGGGCCCAACAGCTTGTACGTGCCGGACCTGGTCGTTCCGCCCTCGCTCGCCCCCCGCTCGACCCGCTGGTTCGTCGTGTTCGACGGCGATCCGGGCACCGCCCAGCGGGCGGTGGCGGCTCTGGCCGAGCGCTTCCCGGCCGCCCGCTACAACGCGGGCCTCACCGGGGTGGACCGCATGGACACGCCCCGCCTCTACACCGACGTCATCGCCCACGGGACGGTCGCGGCGCTGGCGATCGGCCTGCTCGCCCTGGTGGTGGCGTCGATCGACCGGGCCGTCGAGCGCCGGGCGGTGCTGACGCACGTGGCCGCGCTGGGCACGCCCGCCCGGACGATCCGCTCGGCGCTGGCGCTGCAGACCCTGCCGGTCAGCGTCCTGGCCCTCACCGCCGCCGGACTGACCGCGGTCGTGGGCGGCTCGTCCTACCTCCGCTGGGACAGTGAGGTCGACGCGGTGCTGCCGGTGGGGATCATGGTCGCCCTGACCGCGCTCGCCGTCGCCGCCTCGGTGCTCGCCACCGCGCTGGCGCTGGCCGGGACCGTCGCCCGGGCCCGACCCGACCTGCTCCGCAGCGAGTAGGCGCCTTTCCCCCGAAACAGGTGTGGCATCCCGTCTCCGGGGTAGCCCCCTCCCCATGCAGGGGTTGGCCTCGGAGCCGCGCGTGGCGACACGCGCACCGGATGAGCGCAGGCCCGGGGGGCCCTCTCCCACACAGCTCGTGGGCCCGGCGATCCTGGTCGAGGCCGTCGCGGGCGTGGTGCTGGTCGTCGCCGGCCTGGCCCTGCGAGGCGATGCGCTGCTGGTCACCGCCCTGCTGACCGCCGTCCTGCTGCTGCTGGCGCGGGCCGGGCTCGGGGCGAGGCGGGCCGGGACCGCCGGGGCGGTGGCGTGGGGCGCGCTCACCCTGCTCCAGCTGGGTGTCCTCGTCCCCGGCCTCAGCGAGGACGGGATCGCGCGTGTGGTGGTGCTGCTGGCGGGTCTGGGCACGATCCCCCTCGTGGCCGGGCTGTTGCCGGCGCTGGCGCTGCGGGGGCTGCCCGGCGGCCGCCGGGAGGACATCACCCCCACGCTGCTGGCCGTGGCGATCGCCGGGGGCCTCGGCGTCCTGGTCGCCATCGCCGTCGCGGGCCTGGTCGAGAGCGGCGATCCCCGGCTGGGGGCGCTCATGCCCTACGTGGCCGCCGGCATGGCGGTCCTGGCGCTGGCGGACGTCCTGGCCCACCACCGGGCCGGTGCGGGCTTCCCCGACACCGCCGCGCTGATCGCCGCGGCGGCGGCCGGCCTCCAGATCGTGCTGCTGGTGCACACCGGCGGCGCCGCGCTCGACGACAGCGTCGTGGCCGCGGTCCTGGCCAGCGGCTTCGCCGCGGTCGGGATGCTGGTGGCCACCGCCCTGGCGACGCCCCGGCCCCTGGCGGTCCCGGTCGAGGCGGCCGGCGGCGGTCCCCGCCTGGTGGGAGGGGCGCTCGCCGGCCTGGTGGCCGTGGCGGCAGTGGCCCGGCTGGCGGTGCTGCGGCCGCTGTGGGTCGACGAGGCCGCCACCGCCCAGGGCTCGCGCGGCACGCTGGCCGCGATGCTGGACTCGGCCCGGACGGCCGGAGCCCACCCCCCACTGCTCGACGTCCTCATCTGGCTGTCCCGGCACCTCCTCGGCGCCGGTGAGCTGGCCCTGCGCATGCCGTCCCTGCTCGCCGGAGTCCTGCTGGTCCCCGCGCTCTACGTCACGGGGACACGCCTGTACGACCGCCGCGTCGGCCTGATCGCGGCGGTGATCGGAGCGGTCGGGCCCGGGCTGCTGTGGCTGTCCACCCAGGCGCGCCCCGGCATGGTGACGGCCCTGTTCGCCACCCTGGCGCTGCTGGCCATGCTGCGCGCGGTCGAGTCGGAGCGCCCGTTCGACTGGCTGCTCTTCGGCGCCGCGGGCGCGGTCCTGGTGTGGTCCCACCAGCTCGCCTTCCTCCACGCCGCCGTCCTGTTCGGGGCCGTGGCCGCCGTGGCCTGGCGCCGGGCCCGGCGGGGCGAGCCGGTCGAGCGCCTGGTCGCCGGCGGGCTCGGGGCGCTGGCGCTGACCGGAGCCGCCTTCGTGGCCCTGCTCGTCTACCGCGGCGGGCTGGGGCCGCCGTCGGTCCTCCCGCCGTTGGAGTACGCCACCGAGGGGGCACCCGGCGCCGGGCGCTCGGTGTTCGGCCTGGTGGGGACGGCCCTGGTCGGCGTGGTGGGGTTCCATCCGGCCGACGTGACGTCCCGGCTGCTGGCGCTGTGGCCGCTCGGGATCCTGGCCACGTTCGCCCTGACCGTGCGGACCTGGTCCGCCCGGGGCGTGCTGCTCGTGACCCTGGCCGCCACCCCGTTCGTGGCGCTCCTGGTGGCCCAGATCGCGGGCGTGCCCCGCAGTCCCCTGTTCGCCCTGGAATGGGCGGCGACCGCCCTGCCGATGATCGCCCTGGGCCTCGCCCGGGCGGTCAGCCTGGTGGGGAGCTGGCCCCGGGTGCGGCTGGTGGGCCTGGCCCTGGCCGTGGTGCTGGTACTGGCAGCGGTCGACCAGCGCGCCCGGGTCACGCCGGTGGCCCGGGTCGACGTCACTCCGGCCGTCGACCAGGTCGCCGCGGCGGCCGGGCGCGACGACATGGTCGTCTACGCCCCGGGGACCATCGGCGACCTGGTGCGCCACGACGTCGGCGGCGCGCGGGTCATCGGCCTGGCGGCAGCCGACCCCGCCGAGCTGGCCGGAGCCCGCCACGTCTATGTCATCGGCGCCCTCGGGATGGCGGACGGCACCACCCAGGACGACACGCTGGCGCTCATCCAGCAGCTGTCGGCCCAGCGCCCGCTGGCGGACGAGTCACGCCACGGAGCCACCACGGTCTGGAGCTTCTAGATGACCACCACCACGACCACGCGGCGGAGCGATCCCCGCCTGGATCCCGTCGGCTGGCGCCCCGGCAGCCCGGTGAACTGGCGCCGCCCCTGGGGCCGGGCCCTGCTGATCCTCAACGTGGTGCTGGCCGCCCGCTACATGTGGTGGCTGCTCCAGCCGGGGCGGGCCGCCAACCCGGCGCTGTACGCCCTGCTGGTGGGCGCCGAGGTGTTCAACCTGGCGCAGGGTGGCGGGTTCTGGTGGACGCTGTCGCGCCTGGGCCGGCGCCGGCCGGTGCGCCAGGCTCCCGCCGAGTGGCCGGTGGACGTGCTCATCCCCACCTACGACGAGCCGGTCGAGATCGTGGAGCCGACCGTGGCCGCGGCGCGGCGCATCCGGGGTGCCGACGTGCGGGTCCACCTCCTCGACGACGGCGGTCGCCCGGAGATGGAGGCCATGGCCCGCCGCCACGGGGCCGGCTACATCGCCCGGGCCGGGAGCGAGGGGGCGAAGGCCGGCAACGTCAACGAGGCCCTGGCTCACACCGACGCTCCCTTCGTGGCGGTCCTCGACTGCGACCACGTGCCCGCCCCCGACTTCCTGGAGGTGTGCCTGGCGCACTTCGACGCCCCCGACGTCGCCTTCGTGCAGACGCCGCAGTACTACGCCAACGGCCGCCACGGCGGCGTGGCCGGGGCGAGCTGGTCCCAGCAGGCCCTGTTCTTCGGCGTCATCGCCCCCGGGCGCGACGAGCTGGGCGCCATGTTCTGCTGCGGCACCAACGTGGTGTTCCGCCGGGAGGCCATGGACGCGGTCGGCGGCTTCGACCTCGACTCGCTGACCGAGGACTTCGAGCTGTCGATCCGGCTGCACGAGGAGGGCTGGACCACCCGCTACGTCCCCGAGGTGCTGGCGTCGGGCCTCGGGCCCGAGGACATGGGCTCCTATGTCAGCCAGCAGCTGCGCTGGGCCCGCGGCTGCCTGTCCACGCTGCCCCGCCTGATCGGGGCTCGCCTGCGGCTGCGGCTGCGCCTCCAGTACCTGCTGTCGGCCGCCTTCTGGCTGACCGGCTGGACGCTGCTGATCTACATGACCTTCCCGTTCGTGCGGATCCTCACCGGCGCGCAGCCCATCGGGGTGTCGTCGCCGGAGGAGTTCCTCATCCACTGGGGCCCCTACTTCGTGGCCAGCATGGTGACGGTGGGACTGGCGGCGGGCGGGCGCTACACGTACTCGGCCTTCGCGCTGATGTCGGCCAGCTTCTGGATCCACGTCGTCGCGTCGCTGCTCACGCTGGGCCGGCGCAAGGGCAGCTTCAAGGTGACGCCCAAGCAGGGGGTCAGTGGCCGGCAGATCCGCCCGGTGGCCGTGCCGCTGGTCGCGTGCGCACTGCTGCTGGCCGTGAGCCTCTACGGCCTGGTGAGGGACCAGTCCCCCGCCACGGTGACCAACGCCTCGTTCGCGCTGGTGCACTTCGCCGTGCTGGCCACCGGCATCCGCTTCGCCCTGGTGGAGGGGTCGTGAGGCGCGCCCTGGCCGCGGCCGTGGCCCTGGTGGTGGTGCTCGCGGTGGGTGCGGCCGTGATCCTCGCCCGGCGGGGAGCGGACGACCCCGTCGCCGCGCCGCTGCCCGAGGCCCCGGGCCAGGCGCCGGCCGCCGAGGCGTTCCTGTCCGGCTACGTCGACGGCGACGGGCGGGTCGTGCGGCGCGACCAGGGTGGCGACACCGTGAGCGAGGGGCAGGCCTACGCCCTGATGCTGGCCGCGTCGATCGGCGACGAGGCACGCTTCGACCGGGTGTGGGCCTGGACGCAGGACCAGCTCCAGCGGGACGACGGCCTGTTCGCCTGGCGCTGGCAGGACGGGCAGGTGGTGGACGAGAACCCGGCGCCGGACGCCGACGCCGACATCGCCTCCGCCCTGACCACGGCGGCCGAGCGGTTCGACGACCCGCGCCTCGAGGACGAGGCGCGCCGGGTGGCCAAGGCGGTCCTCGACCACGAGACGGCCGAGGTCGACGGCCGGCCCGTGCTCGTGGCCGGCCCGTGGGCCGTCGACGACCGGGTGGTCAACCCCAGCTACGGCGCCCGCTGCGACTACGACGCGCTGGCCCGGCTCACCGGCGACGAGCGCTGGCGGCAGCTGGGCGAGGGCAGCGCCGCCGTGCTGAGCACGCTGGTCGACGACGGGCTGCCGCCGGACTGGGCGGTCCTGGACGCGGACGGCACCCCGCGGCCCGTGGCCGGGCCCGACGGACGCGACGGGCCCGCGCGCTACGGCCTGGACGCGGCCCGCATCCCCGCCCGCCTTTCCGCCTGCACGGACGGCCGGGAGCTGGCCGCCCGCCTGTGGGACCGGATCCGGCCCCTCGACGAGCACGGCGCGGCGCTGGCCTATTCGCTCGACGGCGAGCCGCTCGCCGGGGACCGGCACCCGGTGGGGCTGATCGGCGCGGCCGGTGCGGCCCAGGCCGCAGGCCACGAGGACGAGGCCGAGCGCCTGTTCGCCGCGGCGGCCGACCTCGAACGCGAGCATCCGACCTACTACGGCGCGGCCTGGCTGGGGCTGGGCGAGGTCCTGCTGGGCCTGCACGCCGAGCACCTGGCGGGGGCCGGCCGGCTGGAGGTCGTCGTGGTGGGCGTGGCGGCGCAGACCGATCCTGGGACAACCGCCCCGGCAGAGCCGGCCCAGACCGACCCCACGACCACCGCCCTGCCCGCCCAGACCGACCCCACGACCACGGCCCCGACCGCCACGACCGCCCCACCGGACACGACGGGCACCACCTCCCCGCCGGGCACGACGGACACGACGGGCGGGTCGTCCCCGACCACCACCGGCGGCGGGACGACGGGCACCACCACGCCCGGCGGCGGCAGCAGCACGCCCACCACCACCAGCCCGGACGGGCCGAGCTCGACCACCACCACACCGGAGGAAGCCGGCGACCTGTCCTCCACCGGAGAGCCGGGCGAGCAGCTGAGCTCCGATCCCTCGGCCGAGCGCTCCAGCCCGGGCGAGCCCGCCCGCCGCCGCACGGGCGCCATCGCCCTGGCCGGCCTGGCCGGCATCGTGGCGCTGGCGGCGGTGCTGGGCCTGCGGGAGCGGGCCGTGCTGGTCCGCTCCCGACCGACGTCGCCGTAGGCTCGGCGGCGATGTCCGACTTCAACGCCAACGTCATCACGGAGTTCCGGGAGAACGCCGGCAAGGTGGGCGGGCCGTTCGAGGGCGCGCCGATGCTGCTGCTCCACACGACGGGCAGGCACAGCGGCGCCGAGCGGATCAACCCGCTCGTCTACTGGCCCGAGGGCGAGACCATGGTCATCTTCGCCTCCAAGGGCGGCGCCCCCACCCATCCGGACTGGTACCACAACCTCATGGCGCAGCCCGACACCACGGTCGAGGTGGGCACCGACACGATCCCCGTCCACGCCCGGGAGACCGAAGGCGACGAGTACCAGGACCTGTGGGACCGGATCACCGCCGCGCTGCCCAACTTCGCCGAGTACCAGACCAGGACGACCCGCCGCATCCCGCTCGTCGTGCTGGAGCGCCGCGACGGCTGAGCCCGCGACCGTCGAGTCGCGCTGGGTCCTCCACGTCGACCTCGACGAGTTCCTCGCCGCGGTCGAGGTGGCCCGGCATCCCGAGCTGCGGGGCAAGCCGGTCGTGGTGGGCGGGGCCGGCGACCCGACCCAGCGGGCCGTGGTGGCCACGGCGTCGTACGAGGCCCGGCGCTTCGGCGTCCACTCGGGCATGCCGCTGCGGACGGCCGCCCGGCTGTGCCCGGACGCGGTGTTCCTGGCGTCGGACCCGCCGGCCTACGACGCGGTGTCCGAGGTGGTGATGGCCGCGCTGGCGACGCTGCCGGTCGTGGTCGAGGTGCTGGGCTGGGACGAGGCGTTCCTCGGCACCCTGTCGGACGACCCCGAGGCGTTGGCGGCCGAGGTCCAGCGGGTCGTGCGGGAGGCCTCCGGGCTGGCCTGCTCGGTCGGGATCGGGGACAACCGCCTGCGGGCCAAGATCGCCACCGGCTTCGCCAAGCCCGAGGGCGTCTACCGGCTCACCAAGCACAACTGGGTCGAGGTCATGGGCGACCGGCCCCCGGACGCGCTCTGGGGCGTGGGCGCCAGGACGGCCGCCAAGCTGCAGGACATGGGGATCACCACGGTGGTCGGCCTGGCCCGCTCCGACCCCGAGGCCCTGGCCGCCCGCTTCGGTCCCACCATGGGCCCCTGGTACCGCATGCTGGCCTTCGGCGTCGGGGGCACGGAGGTGACCGCCGCCCCCTACGTCCGCAAGTCCCGCAGCCGCGAGGTCACGTTCCAGCGCAACCTGACCGCCCGGGCCGACCTCGACGCCGAGGTCCGCACCCTCGCCCGCCGGGTGGCCGGCGACGTGTCCGAGGAGGGCCGCCCCGCGGTCCGGGTGGCGGTCAAGGTCCGCTTCGCCCCGTTCTTCACCCACACCCGCAGCGTCCCGCTCCCCGAACCGACCAGCGACCCCGCGACCATCGAGCGCGCCGCCCTCCAGGCCCTCTCCCGCTTCTCCCTCACCCGCCCGGTCCGCCTCCTCGGCGTCCGTGCCGACTTCCAGCCGGACTGATCCGCCGCAAGCCACCGGCGATCTCGTCGACGCCCAGGCTCCCGGCGGCCACCGACATCACGAGGTCGTAGACGTCATCGTCGCTGGCATCCGTCACGGGCACCCCGCTTGTTGCCGTCGGACAGCGCAGGATTCTTCACGAGCGACTGCAGCAGCGCCGCCGCCTTGGTCCACAGGTCGGGATAGGCGTCCTGCCCGAAGACCGTCGTCGCGGGCCGCGCGACCGCGGAGCCGAGCAACCCGAGGTCCCGGATCGGAGACGGTGTGCCAAGGATCCGGCCGACCAGCCTGACGCGGTCGTCGACGTCGAGATGCTCGACAGCCCGGTTCACTCGCCGAGTCGTCGAAGCGCCTCCGCATGAGCTCGCATCACCCTGTCTGCCGCGTCCGAAACGCGGCGGCGGTGCCGGCCGCTCGTGATGTAATCCCGCACCGCCGGACGCGCGTCCTCCTGCATCGAGATGCCCTCGGCCCCGGCCCGCTCCCGCAGAGCGGCTTGCTCGTCCTCAGTGCTCACACGTCGAGGACGACCTTGGCCACGCCGTCGGCGCGGGAGGCGAACAGGGCGTAGGCGTCGCGGCCCGCGTCCAGGGGGAGGCGGTGGGTGACGATCGCGCCCGGGTCGAGGCGGCCCGAGGTGGTCAGGGGTAGGAGGGCCGGCAGCTCGGCCTGGACCGAGCACATGCCGATCGTGAACTCCAGGCACTTCAGCTGGGCCATCAGCATGTTGAACGTGTAGGCCGAGCTCTGGTTGATGCCGACCACCGAGACCCGGCCGCACCGGCCCGCCAGGTCGGTCGCCAGGCCGATCGTGGCGTCCGCGCCCACGGCCTCGATCACGACGTCGGCACCGCGGCCGCCGGTGAGGGCGAAGACCTCGCTGCGGGGGTCGCCCTCCACCGGGATGGCGCCGAGCGCCTTCGCCCGGGCCCGGCGGGACGCGACCAGGTCGACCGCGAGGACCTGCGCGGCGCCCATCACCAGCGCGGCCGCCGCCGCCATCAGGCCGACCGGGCCGAGGCCGACCACCGCCACGGTGTCGCCCGGGGCGATGCGGCCGAGGCGGGCGCCGTACCAGCCCGTCGGGGCGTTGTCGGTGAGGACCAGCCCGGCGTCGTCCGACACGCCGTCGGGGATGGCGACCAGGTTCATGTCCGCCGCGGGCACGGCGATGGCCTCGGCCTGGCAGCCGCCCAGCGCGTGGCCGATGCCGTAGACGCCGCCCTCGCCGAAGTTCTCGCACAGGAACACCACGCCACGACCGCAAGGGCCGCAGTGCCCGCAGCCGACCGAGGCGGGCGCCAGGACCCGATCGCCCGGGGCGAATCGGGACACGGCCGAGCCCACCTCCACCACCTCGCCGACGGCCTCGTGGCCGAGCGAGTAGCCGGTCCCCCCGGCGAAGCCGTGCCCGTCGTAGATGTGCAGGTCACTGCCGCAGATGCCGGCCGAGCGCACCCGCACGACCGCGCCCCGCTCGTTCGGGAGCACGGGGTCGGGCACGGACTCGTAGCGGACGTCCTGGGGGCCGTGGTACGTGAGCGCCTTCACCCGCCGGAACCTAGGGGACGCCGCCGCCCGGTGCTCCCCACTGTGTTTCTGGTTCGCTCGGCAAGCTCGCTCAGGGCAGGTGGCCCGTCCCGTAGTGGTCGGCGGCCACGCTGGGCGCGAGGTGGGACAGCTGCCAGAACACCCGATCCCCACAGATCTCGCACAGCGGGGCGGTCTCGCCCCGGGTCAGGGCCTTGAGGCGACCGTTACCCGCACAGCGCTCGTGCTCGACCACCTCCCACGTCCCCACGGCCGGGGCTTGCTGGAGAGACAGGACGCGGGTCCCCACGCCGGGCATGGACATGGCGCTGCGATCGATGCGGTCGGTCATATCCGAACGGGCTACCCCCGGTGACGGTCAGCAAACGTGCGCCGCTTCACGTGACGCGCGCCACTGCGTCCGCGCCACTACCCTGCGTACATTTTTCTTGACACGGCCAGGGTGCTCCCTGACACTGTCACCACCTCGCGAACGGGGTGGTGGGTGGTCACGGCGGACCGATCCAGATGTGATCACGCGGGCCTCGCGGCACTGCCCGAGGGTCCCACGGAGCTACATGGGCCCATCGTCTCGTCGCAAGGGTGTTCAGGCGGCCTCCGGACTGCCGGGCGCGGGCACGAACGGCTCGCACGCCCCGGCGGCACGGAGCGGAACAGGAGGCGAGAGACATGGCCGCATTCGCGGGAGTGGTCCAGGGACTTGTGGTCGCGGCGGTGGGAGCCCTGCTCGGGTTCCTCGTCGGCGGCTGGATCGGGTTGGTGATCGGCCTCGTGCTGTTGGGCGCGTTCGCCATCCCCTACGGGCGGGCGGTGACCCAGGGCGAGATGTACGCGGGCGATGCGCTCGGCGTGTGGCGGGCGATCCTCGACGCCACCTGGAGCTCGCTCAACACGGCCGCGGCCGCCCTCTACTACGGCATCCACCGGCTCACCGGCAACACGCACAACCTGGCCCGGACCAAGGGCAGCGGATCCATCTGGCTCGACAAGGGCGTCGTGACCACCTACGCCACCACGATCGGCACGGTGAAGGCCGGGTCCAACGACCACATCGACCGGCACGAGATGATCCACGTCTTCCAGGCCCGGCTGTTCGGGCCGCTGTACCTGCCCCTGGTCGGGCTCAACTACGTGCTCGCCACGATCATCCCCTACTGGCTGGCCATGGAGCACGATCCGATCACCGGCTTCGGCTCGTACTTCGAGAAGGGCGTGTATCCGCACGTCTGGAACGAACTCTGGGCATACAAGGCGACGGCGACACCGGCCACCGCGATTCCCACGGCACCGGCCGTCTGATTCACGACTTCAGGACGAGATGGGCGTTCTAACCGAGGCGGACGACAAACTGCGCGCCTGGTTGCAGGCGGCGGCCGGCGGCGCGGATGTCGTCGCCGGCCCGCCGCGCGACGCGCCGGAGGACACACCGGCCGGCAAGAAGGCGACGCTGGGGGCCTACCTCCTCGCCATCGAGCCGGTCCCGCGGGTGGCGACCGACAAGTACCACCCGGCCCCCGTGGTGCTGCACCTGCGCTACCTCGTGGTCCCGGAGGGGCCCGACGACCGTGCCGCGCTGGAGCTGGTCGACCGGCTGCTGGAGGCGACCTACGACACCCCGTTGCCCGGCGACCTCGACGTCGACCTGGCCCCGGCGCCCACCGACGTCTGGCAGGCGCTCGGGGCCCGGCCGCGGCCCGCGGTCACCGTCCAGCTGACGGCCCGCTTCCAGCCCCGGCCGGCCGAGGTCGAGTACGTGCGCGAGCAGCTGCACGTCGTGGGGACCGGCGTCCGCTCCCTCGGCGGG
This sequence comes from Acidimicrobiales bacterium, assembly GCA_036558145.1. Taxonomy (GTDB): domain Bacteria; phylum Actinomycetota; class Acidimicrobiia; order Acidimicrobiales; family VFJN01; genus ZC4RG19. The sequence goes on along the minus strand of DATBGF010000565.1, from coordinate 6,199 downwards.
CGGGTGCTCGGCCCCGGCGACATCCCCCTGGCCGGCGCCGAGGTCGTCGTGGCCGCCACCCGGGCCAGCACCCGCACCTCGAACTCGGGCACCTTCCGCTTCCCGGCCGTGCCCACCGGCCCCGACCCGGTCCGCCTGGCGATCCGGGCCAAGGGCCGCACCTTTTCCGTCGACGTTGACCCGAGCGACGGCGAGCCCGTCGTCGTGCGCTGCGACCTCCTGGAGGCCTGACCATGCCCTTCTACGCAACCCCCGGCGTCTACGTGGAGGAGGTCCCGAGCGGCGCCCGGCCCATCGGGGCCGTCGGCACGAGCACGGCCGCCTTCCTGGGGACGGCGCCGACGGCCGACGCGCGGGTCGGCGAAGCGGTGGCGGTGAACTCGTGGACCGACTTCGTCCGCACGTTCGCCGCCGACGCCACCGAGACGACGCCGCTGGCCAGCGGGGTGTACGGCTTCTTCGAGAACGGCGGCGGGCGCTGCTACGTCGTCAACACGCCCGCGGGCGAGGCCATCGCGGGCGACGCCCGCAAGCGCTCGGGCCTGACCGCCCTGGAGCCGATCGACGAGATCGCCATCGTGTGCGCCCCGGGCTACACGGACCCCGATTCGTGGGACGCCCTGCTGACCCACTGCGAGAAGCTCGAGGACCGGGTGGCGATCCTCGACGGCGTGCCCGAGGTCGACGACGTCGAGCAGCTCACCCGGGTGGCCACCGCCGGGGCGACGCCGTCCGCGTCGGGCGGCAAGGGCCGCGGGTCGTCCTCCTCGTCCTCCTCCTCGGCGTCGGGCTCGGCCGAGGGCGAGGGTGAGTCGGCGGGCGGCTCGGGTAGCTCGGCCTCCGGCGGATCCGGCGACAGCCCCGGCGCACGTCCCCGCAACTCGGACTACGGCGCGTTCTACTGGCCCCAGATCGTGGCCCGCGACCCGTTCTCGGGTGAGCACAAGGTGGTGGCGCCCTCGGGCCACATGGCCGGCATCTGGGCGCAGACCGACACCAGCCGCGGCGTGCACAAGGCCCCGGCCAACGAGGTCGTGCGAGGCGCGCTGGACCTGACCTACGCGGTCACCCGCGAGGAGCAGGCGCTGCTCAACCCGATGGGCGTCAACTGCATCCGCTACTTCCCCGGCGGCGGGATCCTGGTCTGGGGCGCCCGCACCCTGGACGAGGAGGCCAGCCCGTTCCGCTACCTGAACGTGCGGCGCCTGTTCAACATGTTGAAGGAGTCGATCGCCGACGGCACCCGGTGGATCGTGTTCGAGCCGAACGACTACATCCTGTGGCGCTCGATCACCCGGGACCTGACGGCGTTCCTCACGCTGGTGTGGCGGGACGGAGCGCTGCTCGGGCGCACGCCGGCCGAGGCCTTCTTCGTCAAGTGCGACGAGGAGACGAACCCGGCCGAGGAGCGGGACGCAGGCCGCGTCGTGTGCCTCGTCGGGGTGGCGCCGGTGAAGCCGGCGGAGTTCGTGGTGTTCAAGCTCAGCCAGACCGCTGGCGGGGCCGAGACTGAGACGGTGGGTGGCTGAGATGACCGACACGAGCAGTGCGACCGATGCGACGGCGACGCCCGCGGCCCAGCCCGGCACCGTCGTCGATCCCTACCGCTCCTACACGTTCAACCTGCTGATCGCCAACATCGTGGCGGCCCACTTCACCGAGGTCCGGGGCCTGGGCATGCGGGTCGACCGCATCACCTACCGGGAGGCCGGGCTCAACTCGGCCGTCCGCCAGGTGCCCGGCCAGGTGTCCTACTCGCCGGTCGAGCTCTGGTACGGCGTGACCCAGGAGCGGACGCTGTACGACTGGGTGGACACGATCCGCCAGGGCACCGTCCGCCGCGAGGAGGTGTCGATCGCGCTCCTCGACCCGACGAGCGCGGCCGAGGTCATGCGCTGGAACCTGGCCCGCGCCTGGCCGTGCGAGTGGCGGGGCGCGCCCCTGTCCACGTCCAGCCATGACCTGGCGATCGAGACGCTGGTCCTGGCGCACGAGGGCATCACCCGCCTGCCATGAGCCTGCAGTCGCGGGCGAAGCGCCGGCTGGCGACGGAGCTTCGGCGGCTGGCCCAGCGGCTGTCCCACTGGGCCGATGCCACCGACCGACCCCCCGCGCCCCCGCGCCAGTCCGCCATCCCCGCCACCCCCGACGACCCCGACGCCCCCGACGAGGGCGGACCGCCCGAGCACTGGCTCGCCCTGGTGCGAGAGCAGGCCCCCCAGCTGCTGGAGGGCAAGGACCAGGGCTACAAGCTCGACCCCGGCCCCCACCCCGGCGCCTGGCGCCCCGCCTCCCGCCCGCCCCAAGCCGCGGCACCGACCTCCTCATCCGCACTGACACCCACGCCCTCACCCGGCCCGACGCCCACGGCGCTCCCAACCGAGGCGACCTCGCCGGCCGCCGACACCGCCGCCCCGACACCGTGGACCGCCGCGAACCCCGCGGCCCCGACGACACCGTGGACCACCCCGGACCCCGCGGCCACCACGACACCGTGGACCGCCCCGAACCCCGCGGCCCCGACGACGATCCCGATCGTGGCCGCCCCCGCGAACCGGACGACCATCCCGACCGGGGCAGCCCCCGCGAACCCGACGGCGACCCCGATCCCGACGGCCCCGCCGACGATCCCGGTCGTGGCCGGCCCGGCGTACCGGACGGCGATCCCGACCGTGGCAGCCCCCGCGAACCCGACGACGAACCCGACCGTGGCAGGCCCCGCGAACCAGACGACGAACCCGCCCGGGGCCGCCCCCGCGAACCCGACCACGAACCCGATCGCGGCAGCCCCAGCGAGCCCGACGGCGCTCCAGGCCACGGCGATCCCGACGGTGGTGACGGCTCCCGCTGGCATGGCGGATCCCTCGGGTGCCGACGGCGATCCGCAGGCCAGGCCACTTTCGGTGCGAGAACGCGAGATACTGGATGTGGGTGTGGCCACTCGGGCGTCCCGCCCGTCGTTCGAGTGGCCTCGCCCCACCTTGTCGGCGGACGGCGACCTGCGGTGGCCGGCGCTGCCCGACGACCGGGAGCAGTACGCCTGGGCCCCGGGGCTGGAGCGGGTCGATCCCGAGCGGGCCCGGCGGCTCGACCGGGAGCAGCGGGGGCTCTGAGTGGAACGCGTCGCCTTCCTCGTGGACGACAGCGGGGCCCGCCTCGACTGCATGCTCAACCCCGAGACGCTCGAGGTGAACCGGCTCGCGGGCATCCGCCCGCGGGGTGTCGCCAGTGGGCGGCTCACCGGGCTCGGCCTGGCCGACGACCCGCTCCACCTCACCGGCGGCGGCCGGACCCAGCTCAAGCTGGACCTGCTGTTCGACGTCGAGCTGGTCCCCACACCCGGTGGTCCCACCGACGTGCGGGCGCTCACCCGGCCGCTGTGGCAGCTGGCCGAGAACTCGGCCGTCCAGCGGGGCGGGGTGCGCCCGCCGCTGGTGCGGTTCCTGTGGGGCAAGAGCTGGAACGTCCCCGGCCTGGTGGCGGCGGTGGCCGAGCGCTTCGACCGCTTCGACCAGGAGGGCGTGCCCCTGCGTTCGTGGCTCAGCATGAACTTCGTGCGGGTGGCGGAGACCGCGGCCGAGGCGCAGGCCCAGTACGACCAGATGCTGGCCGAGTCCCAGCTGGCCCAGGCCGACGCGGCCCAGGCCGCCACCGCCGAGGGCGCGGTGCCCCCGTCCAGCGTGGTCGCCGTCGGCGAGGGCGAGGTCCCCGGCGGGCCGCCGCCACCCGTCCGCTTCGACCTGCTGGCCAACGACGGCCTCGGCAGCCCGTTCCTGTGGCGGCTGCTGGCCGCCTACAACGACGTCCCCGATCCGCTGCGGGTCGATCCCGGCACGGTGCTGGCCGTGCCCCCCGGCCTGCCCGGGTCCGCGGCCGCCGCCCCGGCGCCGCCCGACGGCACGGAGCTGACGCCGTGAAGGGATCCGCTGTCGCCCCCGCGGTCGAGATCTCGGTCAACGGCTCCCCGCTCGACGCCGCGTTCCTGGCCTGCCTCGCCTCGGTGCGGGTGGCGCGCCGGCTGTCCCTGCCGGCCCAGTGCGAGGTCGGCTTCGTCCTCGACGGCCCCAACGCCGCCGACCTGCCGGGCCGGGTCGCCATCGGCGCCACCCTCGAGGTCACGGTGGCCGACGACACCGGGCCGCTGTTCTCCGGCGACATCACCGGCCAGGAGTGGGCCCACGCGGCCGACGGCGCCGCCGAGCTGCGCATCCGCGCGTACGACCCGCTCCACCGGCTGCGCAAGCGCCAGCGGGTCAACGCCCGCACCGACGTGACGGCCGCCGACCTCGCCTCCGAGCTGGCGTCGGACATCGGGCTCGGGTCCAAGGCCGCCGAGGACGGGCCCCGCTGGCCCGTGCTGGTGCAGCACCGCCAGTCGGACTTCGACCTGCTGACCGAGGTCACCGAGCGGGCCGGGCTGTGGTTCGTGGTCCTCGACGGCACCCTGCAGTTGCTCACCGCGGCCGGGGTGAACAGCCCCGGCGAGCTGGCCCTGCACGACACGCTGCTCGCCGCCCGCTTCGACGCCACGGCCGAGCCGGCGTGCGGGAGCGTCACCGCCGCGGGCTGGGACCCGGTCACCGCCGGCTTCCTGGAGGGCTCGGCCGGCGAGTCCCGCGTCCCCCGCGACACGAGCGTCGACCTCGACGCCGCCGCGCTCGGCGCCGACGGGGACCGGATCGTCGTGGAGAGCTACGGCCCGAGCGCCGACCACCTCGACGCGGCCGCCCAGGCCGAGCTGGACCGGCGCGTGGCCCGCGAGGTCACCCTCGCCGGCACGGCCGAGGGCGACGCCTTCCTCCAGCCCGGCCGGCTGGTCCGGGTCAGCGGCGCGGCCGACGCGGTGTGCGGCACCTACGTCCTGGCCAGCACGATCCACACCGTTGACGCCGCCGGCTACCTGGTGGAGCTGTCGAGCGAACCGCCGTCGCCCCGCGCGGCGAGCGAGCACGCGTCCACCGTCGCCACCCTCGCCCGCGTGATCTCCGCCGACGACCCCGACGGGCTGGGCCGGGTCCGCCTGGCGCTGCCCAGCTACGGCGACATCGAGACCGACTGGCGCGAGGTCGTGGTCCCGGGCGCGGGCGCCGGCAAGGGGATCGTCGCCCTGCCCGACGTCGACGACAAGGTGCTGGTGCTCATGCCCCACGGCGACCCCGGGGCCGCGCTGGTGCTCGGCGGCCTGTACGGCGACCAGACCCCCAAGGACCCGGGCATCGACGGCGGCGCGGTGAAGCGCTGGTCGGTGCTGACACCCGGCGGCCAGCGGGTGATCCTCGACGACGCCAAGAACACGGTGACCGTGGCCAACAAGGACGGCAGCGCCGTGGTGCTCGCCCCCGACAAGGTGACGGTCCATGCTCAGTGCGACATGACCATCGAGGCGCCGGGCAAGACGATGACCCTGCGGGCCAACCGCATCGCGCTGGAGCAGGCGACCAGCTCCGAGGACGGGCCGGTCGGACCGGCACAGGAGCCGGCGCGGCGACAGGAAGCACGGTCGTGACGTGTTCGAGCTCTTGATCCTCCCGGCCGACGTGCGCTGCGACCACGCGGGCGACGTCGTGAACAAGGAGTCGCAGTCCTGGGCCACGGTGTCGGGCCACCCGATCCTGCGGGACAACGACCCCGAGGGCCGCGACATCGACTGGTGCCCCAACCGCGGCGCCAACATCAAGCCCTGCCTCAAGACGCTCAAGGTCGAGGTCGGCTACTCGACGTTCGTGACGGTGGGCGGCAAGAAGGTGGTGCTCGCCAGCCTCCAGGGCAAGACGGACGGGACGCCGCCCGGCGCGGTCAGCTACCGCGTGCGGGATCCCGGCCAGCGCTACGTCGTGGTGGGGAGCTGAGCCATGGCCGCACCGCGCTGGCAGGCCATCCGCTTCTCCGACCCCGGCCTGGTCACCATCGGCCGCGCCGGGGGACTCACCGTCGCGCCCACGGGCGCGCTCGCCACCATCGACGGCGACGGGTCCGTGCGCCAGGCCATCCTCCTGCTCCTGACCAGCCGCCCCGGTGAGCGGGTCATGCGGCCGGACTACGGCTCGCTGCTCCACCGGCTGGTGTTCGCCCCCAACGACGCCACCACCGCCGGGCTCGCCATCCACTACGTGCGCCAGGCGCTCGCCCGCTGGGAGCCGCGCATCGACGTGCTGGACGTCGACGCCGGCCCCGATCCCGAACGACCGGAGGAGCTGGT
>DATBGF010000564.1:0-3278 GCA_036558145.1 Acidimicrobiales bacterium | reverse complement strand
GCCCCCGAACACCAGGAAGCCGGCGATCAGCGCGACGACCACGGCGACGGCGCCTGCCACCAGCGGGCCGCGGCCCCGGCCACCGCCCGGACGCGCCTCGGCCGGTGCGCCCGTGCCCGGGGCCAGAGTCGGCGGCGGCGGGATCGTTCCGGCTGCCCCCGGTGCTCCGGGGCCGCCGGCCATCCCAGCCGCTCCGGGTGCCCCGGCCGGGCCGGTCGTTCCGGGCGCGCCTTCACCCGCGAATCCGGCCGGGCCGGTCGTTCCGGGCGCGCCTTCACCCACGAATCCGGCCGGGCCGGTCGTTCCGGGCGCGCCTTCACCCACGAATCCGGCCGGGCCGGTCGTTCCCGGTGCGCCCTCACCCGGCAGGCCGTCCGGGCCACCGCCGGGACCTGCCGGCCCCGGCACAGTGGTCGCCGGACCGGCCGCCGTGGACACGACCTCGCCGCCCAGCGGGCCGGCGGGCCCGGGGGGCGCGGCCGTCCCGGCGAGCGCGGCGGCGCCGGCCCCGCCCGGGAGCGGCTGGCCGGCCTCACCGCCCTCGCCGCCGGGTGCGGTGACGGTGGTCCGCCCGGCCCGGCTGACCGTCGGCGGGACCAGCGTGGTCACCGCGCTGTCGACGGCCCGGGCGATGGTGGACGACTGCTGGCCCGACAGGATCGCCGCCCCGAGGCACACCGCGTGCTTGGGGTGGACGTCGATTGCGACCGGCCGGCCCAACGCCGCCACCAGCATCTGGCCCACGAGCGGGATGCGCGACGAGCCACCGACCAGCAGCACCGAGCGCAGCTCGGCGGGCTCGACGTCGGCCGTGGACAGCGCCCGCCGCATGGCGTCGACCGTGTCCCCCAGGGCCGGGCGGATCAGCTCCTCGAACTCGCTGCGGGTGATGCGGATCTCGGTGCGCTGGTTGGGCAGGGCCACGGGGATGGCCGTGTCGGTGTCCCAGGACAGCGTCTCCTTGGCCTCTACGCACTCGCGCCGCAGCCGGGACACCGCCGCCACCGTGGCCGGGTCGTCGGGGTCGAGGGCCGAGAAGGCCTCGGACATGTGGCCGGTCACCCAGGCGAACACGGCCTCGTCAAAGTAGACGCCGCCGAGCTGCTCGATGCCGCGCGGGTCGCCCACCAGCTCGAAGGTGCCGCCGGTGTTGCGCAGGACGGCAGCGTCGAAGGTGCCACCACCGAGGTCGTACACGGCGACCACGTCACCGGGAGCCACCCGGGTGGTGGAGGCGTAGTGGACCGCGGCCGCCTCGGGCTCGGTCGCCACGCTCACCGTGCCGATGTCGGCCTGGGTCACGGCCTGGTCCAGCAGCTCACGCTTGTACTCGCCCCAGTTGGCCGGGCACGTGACCACGGTGTGGTCGGGCGGCCCTCCCTCCCGGTCGGCGACGACCTTGACCACGCCCCGCAGCAGGTGGGCCATGAGCGAGTGGGCCGAGAACGGGCTGCCGCCCAGCAGGATCGGTGTCGGGTCGCCGATGCGGCGCTTGAACTCGCGGGCGAAGCGCCCGGGCTCGGTCACGCTGCGACGCTCGGCGGGCTCGCCGATGAGGAGCACGCCGTCCTCTCGCAGCAACACCACGGACGGGATCTCGAGGCTGCGGGTGCCCAGCGTCGCCACCTCGGCGCGTCCGTCGCGCAGCACGGCGGCCGCCGTGTAGGTCGTCCCGAGGTCGACCCCGAGTGTGTAGGTCACCGCCCTGCCCTCACCTTCCCGTCCGGAGCGCTTCACGCACCGGAACGGATGTTATGCGTCCGTAGCGGGGCCGCCGTCAGCCGGCGTTCGAGAACGAACGTGGGCCCGGCTCGACCTCGCACCAGACCGTCTTGCCCCGGGCGCTGCGCTGGACGCCCCAGCTGCGGCTGAGGTCGGCGACGAGACGCAGGCCGCGACCTCCCTGGTGCTCGGGCTCGACGATCCGGGGCATCACGATCGCCGACGGGTCGGTGTCGCTCACCTCCAAGCGGACCCGCCCGTCGACGCTGACCCGGAGGGTGACCCGGCTGTGGGCGTGGACGACCGCGTTGGCGACCAGCTCACTGACCGCCAGTTGCGCCCGCTCGATGTCGGACATGGCCCAACCTCGGCCGCGCAAGATCTCGGCGAGGGCCCCGCGCGCCGCCCGCACGGAACGTGCCTCGCAGGGGAGGTGGAGTGTCACGTCTCCAGTCTCATCAGTTGAACGCACCATGGATCACTCCCAGATTCCGCCGACTCTGGACCTCGTTGGCACTACCCACGGCACTGCTTCCGACACAACTTATCCAAGACTTATCCTGCACTTATCCAACGCGCGCAGTCGCCGAATGGGGACCCCCGAAGTGACATCCCTAGTCTTTCAGGCAACCTTGTTGTACACTCAACGAATCGGGGGGCGGTGTGTGGTACGACCAGAAGGCTTGTCATGTCCGCTCTGCCCACCGTCGCCCACTCGCTGTTTCGACCGGGGACCGTAGCCGACCCCCGGCGGACGCCACCGTCACCCTCCGTACCTGACCGCGGCGTGCGAGGCCTCGTACGAGCGTTCTACCGGGACCCGGTGGCCTGGACTGGGCTCGCGTTCTTCAGTCTCGTCCTGACCTATCTGGGCGGGGCGATCATGTTCTGGTTTCATGCCCTGTACCTCGGTGAGGGCGGCCCGGCGATCAGCCCGTGGCTGCACTGGGCCCTCGACTCGTCGGCCGGGTGCCTCGGCCTGACGATCCCGATCGCCGTCATCCTCCCGATCGCCGCGTGGGTCGCGCTCGACCGCAACGGCCGGGTCAACGCCTGGCTGTTCTCTCTCGTCGGCGGCGTGCTCCTGGCACTGACCACTGCTCCGGCGCCGCTGTTCCACAACAACTTCCTGGCCCGCGGCACCTGGCTGGCGACCGAGCTCACCAACCTCGTCGGCAGCGAGCGCTACGCGGTCCCCACCGACGTCCACGAGCACGAGTCCGCCGTGTTCGAGATGGCCCAGCAGGTCGTGGCCGGCATCCCCACCTACGTGCCGCTCATGTTCGTGGCCCTCGTCGTGGCCCGCAGCGTGATCCGCCTGGCGCAGAGCCACCGCTAGCCCGCTACCCGTAGCGGCCGGCGTCCTGGGGAAGTTCCGTCGACGGGCCGACGTGCCGGTTCAGCCAGGCGTTGAGGGGCGCCGCTGCCCGCCACGTGTCGGTGACCCGCCGGGCCGCACCCGCCGTGTGCAGCCAGGCCGCGGGCTCGAAGTCCCGCACGCCGGCCAGGCCCTTGTGCCGCAGCAGCTCGATGCGGGGATGGTCACGGGGGTAGCC
>DATBGF010000563.1:0-4449 GCA_036558145.1 Acidimicrobiales bacterium | reverse complement strand
CAGGGCACGAACCGCCATTGGCGGGGAAGGTACGGCACGATCAGGCAGGCCATCGCCGCGACAAGCACGGCGTGGCCGGACACGAAGCTCTCGCCCACCGCGTGCACGTCGCCCCGCAGCTCCGCGCTGGCACCGATGGTGGTGCCGGGGCGCTGCCGGGACACCGCCGCCTTCACCGCCCGCTCCAGGCCCAGCTTGAGCAAGGTCGCCAGCACCAGGGCGATGGCCAGCCGGTAGCGGCGCGTCAGGGCCGCGACGATCGCCAGGATGGGACCCACGATGACCACGCCCAGCTGCTGGAACGGCCACAGCAGCGGGTAGAGGAAGTCGGGCAGGCCGTTGACGGCGTCGAAGACGCTGCGCTCCCAGTCGGGGACGTTGCCGTTGTGGACCACGCCCATCCCCGCCAGCAGCACGGCCAGGCCCAGGGCGGCCGCCAGCACGTCGCTGGGCCGGCGCTCGTAACGCACCGACGTCACCGGGTCGACAAGGCCGCTCATGGGCGCACCCTTCGGGCTGCGCGCGATGAGCGCTCGGCCCACGGGGCCGAGTAACGCACTGTGTCTCTGATTCGCTCGACAAGCTCGCTCATGGGCCGCTCATCCCGTGCACTCCGCGCCCGCGCCGCACAGGGCGAGGCCGTTCATGTCCCGGACGTGCTCCACGAGCTGGGCCCGGGGCACGAAGCCGAGCGCCTGCTCGACGTCGAAGAGCAGCTCCGCGCTGCCCTGCTGGTTGAAGCTGAGGTCGTAGGTGACGCAGCCGCCGGGGAACAGGTAGAAGCGGGTGGTGCGCAGGCCCGGCGGGAGCCGCTCCGGGAGCTCGTAGCGCTCGGTGCCGACCTCGTCGCTGGCGCTGGCGGTGGCGCTCGAGACGTCGCAGTCCTGGGGGCGCACCAGGGCCACCCGCACGGCGTGGTCCCCGGCCTGGTCGGAGTCGAGCCAGAACGAGGCCTCGTGCCGCACGACGTGGGCGCCGCCCAGCTCCCAGCCCGCGGGCAGCGCCTCGAGGCACGGCACCTGGGTGGCCTCGGGGACGGCCTGGGCCATGAGGACCATCAGCCGCCCGGTCCCGCAGTCGGGCGAGGCGTTGATCTCGATGTCGTGGCTCGGGGTGAACATGCTGACCGTCTGGGCGATCACCAGGATAATCCCGACCACCAGGGCGATCGCCAGTCCCACCCGCCCGAAGCTCCAGCGCTGGAGGGCGATGCGGGGCCGGTGCGGCGCCAGCTCCCGGAACCGGGTGAGCAGGTTCCGGCCGTCGGCCTTCATCGCCGCCCGCAGCTGGGTGGGGCTGGCCACGCCCCGGGTGGCGGCGAACGCCTCGGCGATGTCGTCGGGCGTGAAGAACGCCAGCGCCCGCTCGTAGACCCGCTCCGCATCGGTGCGCACCGCCAGGACGAGCATCATGTTCCCGAGGTCGACGGCCTGGCGCCACGGCGAGGGCCGCACCTGGGTGAAGGCGGCGTCGATCAGGTACACGTGCCCGCTGCGCACCATGAGGTTGGCGGGCTTGATGTCACGGTGGGCCAGCCCGCTGTCCCACAGCCGGCGCATGATCCCCAGCCCCTCGTCGATGATGGCGTCGTCGACCTCGGCGTCGCCGATCTCGACCGCGCCCTCGATGAAGCTGGTGACGAGCATGTACTCCCGCTCGGGGGTGATCTCGACGATGCCGTAGGGCGTGGCGGTGGGGATCCCGGCGTCGCGCAGGAGCCGCAGCGCGTAGTCCTCGTACTCCACCAGGCGGCGCACGTTGGAGAACCGGGCCTCGTCCTCCAGGCGGCCGTAGAGCAGGCGCCGGCCGAGCTTGTACCAGCGGTCGGCCCGCACGTGGTTCATGGCGAAGAGCTTGCCGAACAGGTACGTGTCGGCCGTGGCGCCGTCCTCGGTGGTGGTCTCGACCCGCAGCCGCAGCGGCGTCGAGCCGCCGGAGCCCGCCAGGCCCACCGGCTTGGCCTCCAGCACGGTCAGGCCCAGCTGGTCCTGCACGGCCCGGATGATGGCCTCGCCGCGGCGACCGCTCACGTCGAGGTGGGCGGTCTTGCCCCGGCCGTACTCCACCGGCACGTACTCGTTGGGGGTGAACAGCCGGAACGCGGCCAGCGGGAAGGCGGTGCCGATGATGAGGCCCACGGCCACGTCGAACGGGTGCTCCACCGCCAGGTAGAGCCGGGCCCCGAAGATCACGGCCAGGATGCCGCCCCCCACCCACTTGGCCCGGTTCCGGGCCCGGCCCGCGGGCACCAGGCTGTAGAGGACGGCGATCAGCACCGCGGCCACGATCACGGCGGGCGGTGAGGGCGACGAGAACCCGGCCCAGCGCCCGATGGTCACCACGTCGTAGGGCCGGGGCCGGGAGAAGGCCTGGTACAGCACCACGCCGACCAGCTCGGTGACCAGGATGGCCGCCAGGAACGTGAACAGGTGGCGCCAGCGCCGGAACACCATCTGCGCCACCACCACGCCGAGGGCGAAGAACGTCATCCACCAGCCGGTGGCGACCCGGTCGATCCCGCGGGCCAGGCTGGTGAGCCAGGGCGTGCGGAAGGTGGCGAGGAAGCGCAGCACCGCGGCATCGGCCTGGTCCACCAGCCGCCGGGCGTCCGCCGACACCAGGCACAGCAGGATGGCCAGCACCGCCACGACCAGGGCCACGGCCCAGCGCTTGCCGGTCCGGCCCAGGCTGCGGGGCAGGGGAGGTGCGGCACCGGTCGGGCGGCGCCGGCGGCCGCCGCGCTGGCGGCCCCGGGCCTCCGCCTCCGCGACCACCTGGGCGTCGCGGGCCTCGACCTCGCGCGCGACTTCCCCCGACGTGGTCATGCCAGCCCCCTGTCCGCCAGCCAGCGGGCCGCCACCTCGGCGGCGGGGTCGCCTGCGGCCAGCCGTGCGTTCATGGCCTTCAGGTCCTCGGTGGTCAGGGCGGCCGACACCGCGTCGGCGGTGGCCGCGAGGTCGTCGCCCCAGCGGTCCAGGACCTCCTGGCGCACCAGCGGCGTGACGTTCTCCGCCGGCTGCAGGCCGCGGTCGTCCGTCAGCATGACCAGGCCCTCGTCCTCGATGCCGGGATCGGTGGTGAACAGCAGCCCGGCGTCCACGTGCCCGCCTTCGAGCGCCTGGTGGGTGAGCGGGCCGCCCACGTCGAGCGGCATGAAGTGGGCGAAGTCGAGCCCGTAGGTGGAGCGCAGCCCGGCCAGGCAGAACGGCCGCTCCGGGCAGCCGGGAGGTCCGCCGAACGTGAGCCGGCGGGCCACCGCCCGCAGGTCGCTGACCTTGCTCAGCTCGTAGCGGTCGGCCACCGCCTCGGTGACCACGACCGCGTTGGCGTCCTGGGCCGGGGACGGTGCCAGCGCCACCAGCGGCCGGTCCTGCAGCTGGCGCTGGAGGGACGCGTAGGTGGCGGCCTGGTCGCTGGTGGGCCGGGGCCCGCCCCGCGAGAGGAACTGCATGGCGGTGCCGGCGTACTCGGGCACGAACTCCACCAGGCCCCGGGCCAGGGCGGGCTCGACCAGCTCGCGGGGCCCGACGTTGAGGGCCAGGTCCACCTTGTAGCCCGCCGCTTCCAGCGCCTGGCCGTAGATCTGGGCCAGCAGCTCGCTCTCGGGGAAGTCGAAGGAGGCCAGCGTGATCTGGTCGTCGCTCAGGGTGCGGGCCGCGTCGTCGCGTGCGGGGGTGTCGCTGCACCCGGTCGCCGGCCACAGCGCGGCCAGGGCGACGGCAGCGATGAAGGTGTGACGCGTGCGGCCTCGCATCCGGGTTCGCCCCCCCGTCCTTGTCCACCACCAGCCTCGCACAGCGCGTGTCCGAAAGGAACCCGTTGCCATACCACTGCACGACGACGAAACTCGTTGTGTATGGCGCGGACACAGCCTGACCCGACGCTCGCCGAGGTCGAGGGAGGTGAGCCGGCGCCGCGGGCCACCGGGTGGCACAACCCCCGGGTGCGGCGGGCGCTGCAGGCGGCCGTGTCGATCGTGCTGGTGGGCGGGATCTTCTACTTCGTGCTCGGGCAGTTCGCCGACCTGTCCTCGGTGTGGCGGGCGATGCGCTCGCTGACCGGCTACGAGGTGGCCATCCTGGCGGTCCTGGCGGCCTGGAACCTGGTCACGTACTGGATCCAGATGGTGGTGTCGACGCCCGGCCTCACCTACCCCCAGTCCATGGTCCTCACCGAGTCCACGACCGCGGTGTCCAACGCCCTCCCCGCGGGCGGTGCCATCGGCGTCGGGATGACCTACTCGATCCTCGGCTCGTGGGGGTTCTCCAACTCGCGGGCCACGCTGGCGGTGCTGGTCAGCGGCATCTGGAACAACTTCGCCAAGCTCGGGATGCCGGTGGTGGCGCTGGCCATCCTGGCCCTCCAGGGCGAGTCGGGCGGCGGGCGCATGGTGGCGGCCGCGGCCGGACTGGTGGGGCTCGTCGCGGCGGTCACGATCTTCGCGTTGAT
>DATBGF010000562.1:0-3529 GCA_036558145.1 Acidimicrobiales bacterium | reverse complement strand
CCCCGCTGGGCGATGGCCACCGCGCCCACGAAGATCGCCGCGACGAGGAAGATCGCGGCCGCCACGAGCAGCGAGCGCAGGCGCCGGTTGACGCTGGCCTGCTGGCGCGCCCGCTGCGCGGCGGCCTCGCGCTCGGCGTCGGCGAGCGCCTGGCTCGCGCCGAGGAAGGCCTGCTCGGTGGGCGTGAGGTCGGGATCGGCGCGGTCACGCCAGTCGACGGCCCCGACGAGCCGGGCCCCGCGGTAGAGCTCGCTGTCCGGGCGGCCCATCGCGTCCCAGGTGTCGGCCGCGCCCGCCACGTGGCGCAGGATCCGCTGGCCCTCGATGTCGTCGTCGAGCCATCCCCGCAGCCGGGGCCAGGCCCGCGCCAGCGCCTCGTGGGCGATCTCGACGACGCCGTCGTCGCTCGTGACCAGCCGCGCTGCGACCAGCCGCTCGACGATCTCCTCGTGCAGGGGGTCGGTCACGACCGTCCGGCGGGGCACGCGGGTGCGCACCGGCTCGCCGTCGGCGGCGGGCGTGACGAGCCGCAACACGAGATCGCGCACGAGTGGGCGCTGATCGGCCGGCACGGACTCGTAGAGGTCCTCCGCCGACTGGGCGACCGCACCCCGGATGCCGCCGGCGGCGCGGTAGCCCTCGACCGTGAGCGTGCGGTCCTCCCGCCGATCCCAGGTGGTCAGGAGGGCGTGGGACAGGAGGGGAAGGGCGCCCGGCTTGCCCTCCACCTCGTGCACGAGCAGCTCAACCAGACCAGGCTCCAGCAGGAGTCCCGCCTGGTGGGCCGGTCCCTGGATCGCGGCCCGCAGGTCGGCCTCGCCCATCGCCCCCAGCAGGTATAGGCCCGGCTCGACGAGCCGGGCGACGTCGGGATGGGCCGAGAGCTCGCCGAGCCGGTCGGCCCGCATCGCCAGCACCAGCTGACCGCGTTCGGCGTGCGCCGCCAGCGCGGTGAAGAACCGGGCCTGCTCACCGGCGTCGTCGCACAGGACGACGGCCTCCTCGCATTGGTCGACCACCAGCACCGGGGCCGGGCCCGCGTCGGGCAGGGCGGTGAGAGCGGCACAGGGGTGGGCACCGGGTGTGACCACCACCACCGGGCGCCTCTCGCGGCGCAGCGCCGCCGCCACGCCGGCCCGCACGAGCGACGACTTGCCGCTACCCGACGGTCCGACGACGGCCAGGACGCCCGTGGCCGCCAGCCGCCGCACGCAGGCGGCGACGTCCGCGTCGCGACCGAAGAACGCCTCGGCGTCCCCCACGTCGTACGCCACCAGGCCCAGGTAGGGGCAGGCCGCGCTCGGCGCCGGCAGCGCCGCCTCGGCCACCAGGGACGGGTCCTGCCGGAGGATCGCCGCCTCGAGGGCGACCAGGTCCGGCCCGGGGTCCAGCCCGAGCTCGCCGGCCAGCGTGGTGCGCGCCCCGTGCAACGTGCGCAGCGCCTCGCCCTGGCGCCCGGCCTGGTACTGCGCCAGGGCCAGCAGTGCCCAGCGCCGCTCGCGCAACGGCTCCTCCGCCACGCGGGCCTGCAGGTCGGCCAGCACCTCCCGGTACCGACCGGCCCGCAGCGCGGCGTCCAGCTGCACCTCCTGGGCCTCGAGGCGCATCTCCTCCAGCCGGGCGGCCTCCGCCCCCGCCGGGCTCCAGCCCTCGAGCTCCACCAGCGCCCGGCCGCGCCACAGCGCCAGTCCCTCACCGACCAGGTGGGCCGCCCGCTCCGGCTCGCCGAGCGTGAGCAGCTCCCGGCCCCGCATCACCAGCCGCTCGAAGCGCTGGGCGTCGACCTCGTCGACGGGCAGGACGAGCCGGTAGCCGTGGTGCGAGGTCTCGATCGCATCCGGCCCGAGCACCTTGCGCAGCCGGGCGACGCACCCCTGCACCACCTTGGTCCACGTCGCCGGCGGCACGTCGCCCCACAGGGCGTCCGCCAGGCGCTCGCTGCTGACCAACTCGCCCGGCCGCAGTGACAGGACGGCCAGCACCACCCGATCGCGGGGCCCGAGGATCCCTGCGTCCCCTTCGACGGTGACGGGACCCAACACGCCGATGCCCACTTGCGCAGTGTTCGCCTGGCGCCGTTACCCGTCAACGGCGCTGTTACCGCACTGACACCGCCGCAGGGTCATCCCGACACCCTTCCGTGCGACGACAGCCCACGTGATCACCGCCCCGCCGACACGAGGAGTCGTCGCATGACGCACGTCACCAAGGGCCTGTCGCTCCGTGCGACGACCGACGAGGAATCGCTCTCACCCGGGAGGAGCCTGCGCCGGTGGGGCGGCGTCGCGGCGGTCGCCGCGACGGCCGTGCTCGCCGTCTCGGGCCTGAGCGCACGAGCCACCGACGACCCCGGCGGGCAGCCGGGCACTGCCGGCCGCACGAGCGGCGGCAGCCCGACGGCCGGACCGGCCGGGGCCGGAGCCGGGGCCACCGGGGCCCCGACGCCGGATCCGGCACGCCACTGCGTGTGGACGACCGACATCACGAGCGAGGTCCGCCCGGTCGACGACATCGGGCGCCCGCCCCTGCCGGACTCGGCGCTCATGATGGAGCTCTGCGGCGGAGTGTGGACGGGCGCGCTCGCCTGGCTGGTCCCCGGCGTCGACGCCGACGTGTACCGCCAGCCGGAGGCTCCGCCCACCGCCTCGGCCTGCTCACGGCCGGGGTCAGCCGACGCCTTCCTCCCGGGTTCACGCCGGGTCCCGGTCTGCGGGGGCCGATGATCCGCGACCAGCAGGAGCTGACCTTCCTGTTCACGGACATCGTGGACTCCACCAGGCTGTGGGACCGCGTCCCCGACCGCATGGCCGTGGCGCTCGCCCGCCATGACGCGCTCGTCAGAGCAGCGATCACGAGTCATCAGGGAGAGGTCTTCGCCGCGGAGGGCGACGGCGTGGCGGCGGTGTTCACGTCCGCCTCGGCCGCGACGGCTGCCGCCGTCGAGGCCCAACGGGCCGTCGGCCGAGAGGCCTGGCCCTCCGAGGCGGTCATCCGGGTACGCATGGGGCTCCACACCGGCGGCGCGATCGTGCGGGACGGCAACTACTACGGCCCGGTGGTGAATCGCGCCTCCCGCATCTCGGCCAGCGGCCACGGCAACCAGATCCTGGTCTCGGCAGCGACGGCCGAACGTGTGGCGGACGACGGCTGGTCGCTCGTGGACCTCGGCCGATACCGGCTGCACGGACTGGATTGCCCGGAACGCGTCTACCGGCTCGACGCCGACGGCCTGCCGGTGACCGACCTGCCGCTCCGGGCCGGCGGGGAGCGCCCCGGTGGCCCGGTCGACCCTACCGTCGTCATCATCGTCCTCCCCGGCGAGCTCCTGATCGACGCGGTCTGCCCGTCGCGACGGTGGTGAACCGCGGGCTCCCGGGATCTCGACGGCGACCAGCTGCCAGCGGTCCGTCTGCATGCCGATGTCGTTGACCGTCACCGGTGTCCCCTGCGTCGTGGGGCGGTGACTGCCTGGACTGAGGGGACGGCCGGCCGAGCTTCGGGCTGCTGCTGCTACGTCGGCTCGGGGGGC
>DATBGF010000561.1:0-15370 GCA_036558145.1 Acidimicrobiales bacterium | reverse complement strand
GACGGCGGCGTAGCCCAGGGCGTCGGCCGCGGCCAGCACCGCGTGCATCAGCGCCGCGCCGACCCCGGTGCCCGGGCAGCACGCCGATCGGGCTGAGACCCACGGCGGGGGAGCCAGCCGGGATCGGCGCGCAGCGCCTGCACGAGCCCGACCTCGACCGGCTCGGCCCCGGGGTCCGTGCCCGGCGCGAAGGCGGCACGGTGGACGGCGTCCACGGCATCGGCGTCGGCGGGGAGCTCGCGTCGGATCAGCACCGGCGCATCATCGCCTACGGCTCGGCGACCCGGGCCAGGAACAGGACCGCGCCCGTGTCGCGGTGGGTGATCAGGACGAGGAACGGGCGGTCGACCCGCATCTCGACCTCCGGGAGCTCCCGGTAGGCGACGGCGCGGGCGATCATGGCGGTGGCGGCCGCGCCCTCGATGCCCCGCTCGTCGGCCCGCAGCACCGCGGCGTGGAAGGCACCCGAGATGTGGAGGGGCTCCTCGACCACGACCTCGGGCAGCGGTCGGGTGCTCGCGTCGAAGACGCGGCCGATGCCGAGGCGCTGGAGTGGTCGGTCCAGGGCGTAGGCCGACGACACCCGGAACCGGGGCAGGTGGAGGTCGACACGGTGGGTCGTGGCCCGCCGGCGCAGGTCGTCGAGCCCGGAGGCGTCGAGGACGGTGGCGGCCGCGCCGGCCGGGGGGAGCAGGATCTCGGCGCGGAGCACGCCCCACAGGGGGAGCGCCAGGTAGCCGCCGCCCCCGGGGCCGGCCGTGTAGGCGGCGTCTCGCAGGCCCTGCATGGTGGGCACGTCGCGGCTGCCGGACGGGGCGTGGAACGGCTCGTCCGTCGTGGCGTCCGGGGAGAACGGCTCCAGCCAGGCGGCCAGCAGGTACAGGGCGTTCACGATGACGGCGCGGTCGTCGGGCGAGATCGAGCCGGCCGGGAGGATCTCCGGGATCAGCTCGCGGGTCGTGGCGGCCACGTCGGCGTTGATCGTGCTGCGGGCGCCCTCGGGGTCGCCGGCCAGGCGGATGGAGTGGACCGCCGCGCCCGGCCAGCGCTCCAGGCCCGCCGCGAACGCAGGGGACGGCGTGCGGCCCTCGTCGACCCAGAGCGTGTTGGCCACGGCCAGCGTGCTGCCGTCCTCGGCCGCCGCCGCGCTGGCGGTGACCTGGGCCGCGTCGCCGGCCAGGGCGGCGACCAGGTCGTTCGTCGTTGCGCCCGGCGCCAGCGCCCGCACGATCTCGTCCCGGGCCGCTGCATCGCACCCGGGGGCCAGCGCCGCCAGCGCGGAGGACACCGACCACGGCGAGACGACCGCGTTGTCCTGCCCCGCCGCGGGATGGGTGCGCAGCAGGTCGCAGGCGAAGCCGAGGTGGCGGTCGGGTGCAGCGGGCGTGGGCACGGGCTGCGCCGCACCGTAGCCGGTGGGCTTCGTAGACGAATGCGCATGGATTCGAGCGTTCCGACCATGGATCGTCTCACGGCCGTCTGGCTTGATGGCGCCATGAGCAACGGCACCGTGATCGACGGCAGCATCATCGACGGCTTTCCTCGCACCCTGACGATCGTGGCCAGTGTGGCGACCGCGCTGGTCGGAGGCGTCCTCTTCGGGTTCTCCAGCTTCGTGATGCCCGCGCTGCGCCGGCTGCCGCCGCGCGACGGCCTCGTCGCCATGCAGTCCATCAACAAGGCGGCGCCGGCCTCGCCCGCCTTCATGCTCGCCCTCATGGGCACGGCCGTGCTCTGCGTGGGGCTCGGCGTCATGGCCCTGGCCGGGCGGGACAAGCCGGCCGCGCCCTACCTGCTCGCCGGCTGCGCGCTCTACCTCGTGGCCATCGCCATCACCGCGGTCTACCACGTGCCCCACAACGACGCGCTCAACCTCGTGGACGCGGGGGCGCCCGATGCGGGCTCGGCCTGGCGGGCGTTCGAGACGGGGTGGACGGCGTGGAACCACGTCCGCACGGCCGCCGCCCTGGGCTCCGCCGTGGCCTTCGTCCTCGCCCTCGGCGCTGCCTGACGCACAGCGGTACCCTCACCACTCGCTGTGCGGTGTTCCCAGGCAACGTCGCGAGCCTGTCCGGACTTCGTGGTGATCGGGGCCATGAAGGCGGGGACGACGACCGTCCACGAGCACATGGCCGCTCAGCCGGGGGTGGCCATGTGCCGCGGGAAGGAGACGGACTTCTTCTCGCTGGACGAGCGCTGGGCCCGGGGCCTGGGCTGGTACCGGGCGCAGTTCGACGGGACGCGGGACCCGGAGAACGAAGGGGTCCGAGGCGAGTGCTGCCCCAGCTACGCCATGGTCGACCGCTATCCCCGGACCGCGGAGCGGCTGGCGGCGGTGGCTCCGGGGACGGTCGTCGTGTACCTGGTCCGGGACCCGCTCGCCCGCATGCTGTCGATGTACCGGCACCACGTGTTCCGGGGCGAGGAGAGGCGCCCGGCTCGGGCGGCCCTGCTCGGCGACCCCCGGTACCTGGCGGCGAGCAGCTACGCCCGCCACCTCGCGTGGTACGGCGACTGGTTCCCGCGGGAGCGGATCCACGTGTTCGCCACCGAGGAGCTGGCCCGCGATCCCGCCGGGACGTGGGCCGCCCTGGGCCGGGCCGTGGGCGTCGCGCTCCCGCCCGGCGGGGCCGCCCGGCGGGCGCATCCCTCAGCCGGCAAGCGAGAGCCACGCCGGGCGCTGGCCGCGGCGGGGCGCCGGGGGCACCGGGGGTTCGTGGACCGGCCGGTCCTGGCGCTCGACCGGTTGCCGGCGTGGGCGCAGCCGGTCGTGGGCCGGCCGTTCCCGCCCGACGGCGCGCTCCTCGCCCCCGCCGACGGCCGCGAGCTGCAGGCGCGCCTGGCCCCCGACGTCGCCGCCCTGCGTGACTGGGTCGGCGCCGGCCGGTTCGACGCCTGGGGATGGGGCGAACGTGATCCCGGTTAGGGGTCATGCGTCCCGGGAAAGAACCCGTCGCAGCCGCTGTAGCGGGAGGGACGACACTGGCACTGCTGCGATGACACCCCGGTCGCGGCCGTCGTTCGCCGCCCTTGTCGCGGCGGCCGGCCTCCTCGCGGCCTGCGCCGGCGACGACACCCCGTCGATGCTCGACCCGTCCTCGGGGGCGAGCCGCCGGGTGGCCGGGCTGTGGTGGATGCTCTTCTGGCTCTCGGTCGTGGCGGTGGCCGTCGTCCTGGGGATGATCGCGGTCGCGATCGCCCGCCGCCACCGGCCCGAGGCCACCGCGGCCGAGGGGACCGACGACGTCGACCGGAGCCCCGTGGCCTGGGGGGACCGGTTCGTCGTGCTCTCGGGGATCGTCGTCACCGGGACCGTGCTGGCGGTCAGCTTCGTCGTCTCGCTGTTCGTGCTCGACGACCTGGCCGCCCCGGCCGCGCGCCAGCCCCTGAAGGTCGACGTGATCGCCCACACCTGGTGGTGGGAGGTCCGCTACCCCGGCGGCGCGGTCACGGCCAACGAGATCCACATCCCGGTGGGCGAGCCGGTGGAGGTGAGGCTGCGCACGGCCGACGTCATCCACAGCTTCTGGGTGCCCGAGCTCCAGGTGAAGCAGGACCTCGTGCCCGGCATGGACAACCACCTGTCCCTGGAGGCCGACCACGCCGGCCGCTTCCGGGGCCAGTGCGCCGAGTACTGCGGGCTCCAGCACGCGCACATGGTGTTCTTCGTCCGGGCCCAGCCGCCGGCCGACTTCGAGCAGTGGCTGGCGGACCAGGAACGCCCGGCGGCCGAGCCCACCAGCGCCCTGGCCCGGCAGGGCCGCACCACGTTCGAGGGCTCGTCGTGCGCCGGCTGCCACACGATCCGGGGCACGACCGCCGACGGCGAGCTCGGGCCCGACCTGACCCATCTCGCCGGCCGCGAGACGATCGGCGCCGGCATCGACCGGCTCGACCCCGACACGCTGGCCCGCTGGATCACCAACGCCCAGGACGCCAAGCCCGGGGCCGCCATGCCGCCGACCGAGCTGACCCCGGACGAGGTCGACGCGGTCGTCGCCTACCTGATGGGGCTGAAGTGACCGGGACCGACACCGGGACCGCGACGGTCACCGCGCCGGCGCAGGAGGAGATCGAGTGGCGGGGCGAGGTCGTCCGGCGCCTCGACGCCGACTGGTCCGAGGGCGGCGGGCTCGGGTCGTGGATCGGGACGGTCGACCACAAGCGCATCGGGCTCCGCTACCTCTACACCGGCCTGGCGTTCTTCGCCGTGGGCGGGCTCGAGTCCCTGCTGATCCGCCTGCAGCTGGCCGGTCCCGACCTCCACGTCGTCGGGCCGGAGGCCTACAACCAGCTGTTCTCCATGCACGGCATCACGATGATGTTCCTGTTCGCCATGCCCGTGCTGTCCGGGTTCGGGAACTACTTCGTGCCGCTCATGATCGGCGCCCGCGACATGGCGTTCCCGCGGCTGAACGCGTTCGGCTACTGGATGCTGCTGGGGGCGGGGCTGTTCCTGTACTCGTCGTTCCTGTTCGGCGAGGCGCCGGACAACGGCTGGTTCAACTACGTGCCGCTGGGCGACAGCCGGTTCACGCCCGGCATCAACATCGACTACTACCTGATCGGCCTGATCCTGCTGGGCATCTCCAGCACCGGCGGGGCGATCAACTTCATCGTCACGATCCTCAAGCTCCGGGCGCCGGGGATGACGCTGAACCGCATCCCGATCTTCGTCTGGGGCGAGCTGGCCATGTCGCTCCAGATCGTGTTCGCGCTGCCGGCGCTCACCCTGGCGTCGGTCCTGCTGATGCTGGACCGGACGTTCGGCTTCCACTTCTACGACGCGGCGAGAGGCGGCGACCCGCTGCTGTGGCAGCACCTGTTCTGGGTGTTCGGCCACCCGGAGGTCTACATCGTGGCCCTGCCGGGCTTCGGGATCGCCTCGGCGATCATCCCGACGTGGGTGCGCCGGCCGATCGTCGGCTACACGTACATCGTCATCGGCGAGCTGTCCGTGGCCCTGATCGGCTTCGGCGTCTGGGTCCACCACATGTTCGCGGTCGGGCTGCCGAACATGACGCTGAGCTTCATCTCGCTCGCCAGCTTCATGGTGGCGATCCCCAGTGCCATCCAGGTCTTCGCCTGGCTGGCCACGCTGGTGGCCGGGCGCCCGGTCCTCAAGACGCCGCTGCTGTTCGTGATCGGGTTCATCGTCATCTTCGTGATCGGCGGCGTCACCGGGGTGATGTTCGCGGCGGTGCCGTTCGACCAGGCGACGACCGACTCGTACTTCGTCGTCGCGCACCTGCACTACGTGCTGGTCGGCAGCGCCGTGTTCCCCATCTTCGGCGCGCTGTACCACTGGGGACCGAAGGTCACCGGCCGCCTGCTCGACGAGCGGCTGGGGAAGTGGAGCTTCTGGCTGATGTTCGCCGGCTTCAACCTCGCCTTCTTCCCCCAGCACCTGCTGGGCCTGTACGGCATGCCCCGGCGCGTCTACACCTACGACGCCGACCTGGGCTGGAGCGCCTACAACCTGGCCTCGACGATCGGCGCGTTCATCCTCGGCGTCGGGATCCTCGTCACCGCCTGGAACTGGGTCCGCAGCCGCCGCCACGGCGTGCCCGCGGGGAACGACCCGTGGCGGGGCGAGACGCTCGAGTGGTACACGACGTCGCCGCCGGCGCCCTACAACTTCGTGACCGTGCCCACGGTCCGGTCGCGGGAGCCGATGTGGGACCAGCCCGAGCTGGCGGCCGGCGCCCAGCACCCGGATGAGGGCGGGCGGCCGCTGACCGGCGGCCACCTCACGCTGTCGACCAGCCCGCTCGACGCCCGGCCCCAGGCCGTCGTGCACATGCCGCACTCGACGCCCTGGCCCTTCCTGCTGACCCTGGCGCTGCTGGTCGTGGCGGTCGGTGTGCTGCTGGACGCCGGGCCCGTCGCCATCCTCGGCGTCGTCGCCAGCGCGGCCGGGCTGGCGGGCTGGTACTGGCCCCGCGGGCAGACCCAGGAGACATGACCGTGGCCGTGACCGAAGCCGCCGCCCCCGAGGTGGAGCACGAGGATGAGCACTGGGTCGAGACCGGCCGGCCCGGCGAGGTGCTGCCCGCCCGCTACGGCGGGCCGCGCGCCTTCGGCTGGTGGGGGATGGTGTTCCTGATCGCCACCGAGGCGACCCTGTTCGCCCTCCTGATCGCCAGCTACTTCTACCTGCGGTTCCGGTTCGGGCCGCCCTGGCCCCCGGACGGGATCGAGGACCCGAAGCTCGCCCTCCCGCTGGTGATGACCGTGGTGCTCTGGTCGTCGAGCCCGTGCGTGCACCTGGCGGAGCGGGGGATCCGGGCCGGCTCGCAACGCCGCCTGCGAGCGGGCCTGGCAGCCGGCTGGGTGCTCGGCGCCACCTTCCTGGTCCTGACCTTCGCGGTGGAGTGGCCCACGACGCTGAAGGAGTTCGGCCCCACCACCAACGCCTACGGGTCGATGTTCTTCACGATCACCGGGTTCCACGCCGCCCACGTGGTGGTGGGGCTGCTGTTCAGCACCTGGGTCCAGGTGTGGGCCTGGCGGGGCCTGTACGACCGGGACCGCCACCTGAGCGTCGAGAACTTCGCCCTGTACTGGCAGTTCGTCGACGCGGTGTGGCTCTTCGTCCTGCTCACCGTCTACCTCTCACCGAGGTTGTGAGGCGCCATGGCCGTCACGGAGCACGACACCGGCACGACCGTCCCGGGGGAGGGCCGAGGCTCGTTCGCGCTGTGGTTCGGCGTGCTCGGCAGCCCGCTGGCATGGCTGGGCCACCTGTTCCTCAACTACTCCCTGGAGGAGTGGTTCGCGTGCGCGCCCGCCACCACCGACCGGGGCGAGATCCTCGGGTTCGGCGTCCGCGACGTGTCGCTGGTGCTCAACACGGCCATGGCGCTGGTGGCGGCGGCTTCCGGCCTGGTGGCGCTGGCGACGTGGCGGCGCCTGCGCCGCGTGTCCGACGGCGACAGCCTCGACCGCGCGCAGTGGATGGCCTTCGCCGGGACCGTCGAGGGCGCGCTGTTCCTGGGCATGATCCTGCTCGGCTACCTCCCGCCCGTGATCCTGCGCACCTGCGCGACGGGGGCATGATGCTGGCCCACCACGCCGTCGCTCCGTCGCAGCTGTGGACCGCGTGGCGGCCCGATCCCCTCGTGGTCGTGGCCCTGGTCCTCGCCGCCGTCGGGTACCGCCGGGGCGTCGTGGCCCTGCGCGCCCGCGCTCGTCCGGGTCCCCGCCGCGGCGAGGTGGCGGCGTTCACCGCCGGGCTGGTGGCGGTGGCGGTGGCGCTGGCCTCGCCGCTGGAGGGGGCGGCGGGCGCGCTCTTCTCCGCCCACATGCTCCAGCACCTGCTGCTCGTCCTGGTGGCGGCGCCCCTGCTGGCGGCCGGTCGTCCGGCGCTGGCCATCGGCGCCGCCTTCCCGGCGACCACCCGCCGGGCCTGGCGGCGCCAGGCGGCACGGCCCGCGGCGCGGCGGGCCACGGACGTGGTGCTCCACCCCGTCGTGGTGTGGGCCCTCGGCACCGTGACCCTGTGGGCCTGGCACCTGCCCGTGCTCTACGACGCCGCGGTCCGTCACGACCTGCTCCACGCGGTCGAGCACGCCAGCCTGCTCGGCACGGCCCTGCTGCTGTGGACCGTGGTCTGGGGCCGGGGCCCCCGCCCCGCGGCCACGCCCACCGCCGTCGGCCTGCTGTTCGCCACCGCGCTCGCGAGCGCGGCCCTCGGCGCGGTGCTGACCCTGGCGGGCACCCCGCTGTACGACGTGCACGCGACGACCACCGCGGCGTGGGGCCTGAGCCCGCTGGAGGACCAGCAACTGGCCGGGGCCACGATGTGGGTGCCGGCCGGCCTCGTCTACATGGCGGTCATGGCCGGGCTGCTCGGCAGCTGGCTGTCCTCGCTGGACCGGGAGCCCGCCACCCCATGAGGCGCGTCCTGCTGCCCCTCCTCGTCACGCTGCTGCCCGCGACCGTGCTGGGCGCGTGCACCTACTTCCGGGGAGCGCCGGCTCCCTACCGGCCGCCGCCCTCGTACCGCACCGACTACCCGACCGACGCCGCCACGCTGGACATCGGCGAGCACCTCTTCGCCCGGGACTGCGCCTTCTGCCACGGCCACGACGCCCGCGGGACGGACCGCGCCCCCGACCTCACCGTCGAGCCCAACGGCCCCGCCCTGACCGACTTCATGCTCCGCACCGGGCGGATGCCGATCCCGGAGCCGGACACGCCGTCCCGGCGGCGCCCGCCCGTCTACGACGAGCGGGAGATCGACGCCATCGTCGCCTACCTGGACGTGGCCATAGGCCAGCCGGGCCCGGGCATCCCGAACGTCGACCCGAGGGCCGGCGACCTGGCCGAGGGTCAGGACGTCTACAGCGAGAACTGCGCCGCCTGCCACGCCAGCACCGGCATCGGCGGGGCGATGCTGGCCGACGAGGACGGCCGCCGGACCGGTGTCCACATCCCCGACCTGTTCGCCGCCGACGCCGAGGACGTGGCGCAGGCGGTCCGGACCGGCCCCGGCGCCATGCCGCGCTTCGGTGAGGGTGTCATCTCCGACGAGGAGCTCAACTCCCTCGCCCGGTACGTCCAGCACCTGCACCGGCCCGACGACCGCGGCGGCTGGCCGATCGGCCGGATCGGCCCGGTGGCCGAGGGCGCGGCCGGCTGGATCCTGGGCCTGGGCGCGCTGGCCGTGTTCATCCGCTGGGTCGGTACCAAGCGCGGGGAGCTGCGCTGATGCGGGCGATCCTGGCGGCGTTCGTGGTCAGCATGCTGGCCTCCCTCGGCCTCACCGTGGTCTACGCCACCGGCGGCCAGCCCCAGCTAGAGGGGATCCTGCTCGGCGCGGCCCTGGGTGGCGTGGCCATCGGCCTCGTGCTGTTCGGGAAGCGGTTGCTGCCCGGCGGCCACTTCGTCGGCCCCCGTGACGTCGTCCCTCATGCGGTCGCCCAGCGGGCCGAGGCGGAGGCCGCGTTCGAGGAAGGCGCCGAGCCGATCGAGCGCCGCCAGCTGCTGCTGCGGGCGTTCGGCGGCGCGATCGCGCTGCTGGGCGTCGCCGCGGTGCTCCCCATCCGCTCGCTCGGGACCAAGCCGGGACGCAGCCTGCAGCACACGCAGTGGCGCAAGGGCAGCCGGGCGGTCGGCGTCGACGGCGAGCCGGTCTTCGCGGATGAGCTGGACGTCAACACGGTGACGACCGTGTTCCCCGAGGGCCATGTGGAGTCGGGGGACTCGCAGACCCTGCTGATCCGCCTGCCCTCCGACGTGAAGCCGCCCGGGCCGGCCGACTGGAGCTCGGACGGGGTCGTGGCGTTCTCGAAGGTCTGCACCCACGCGGGCTGCCCGGTGGGGCTGTACCAGGCGGAGACCCACGAGCTGTTCTGCCCGTGCCACCAGTCGACGTTCTCGGTGCTCGACGGTGCCCAGCCGACGTTCGGCCCCGCCACCCGGCCGTTGCCGCAGCTGCCGATCGAGATCGACGGCGAGGGCCACGTGGTCGCCCGCTCGGACTACCAGGAGCCGGTCGGGCCCGGCTACTGGACCCGGCCCCGCGACGAGAAGGCCTCGGACGAGGAAGGCCGGGGCCGGTGATCGGGCGCCTGGCACGGTGGATCGACGACCGGATCGGCGGGTCGGCCTTCGCCGAGGAGGCGTTGACCAAGGTCTTCCCCGATCACTGGTCGTTCATGTTGGGAGAGATCGCCCTCTACTCGTTCGTCGTGCTGGTGGTCACCGGCGTGTTCCTCACGCTCTTCTTCGACCCCAGCGTGGCCACCACCACCTACCACGGGTCCTACGTCCCGTTGCAGGGCACCAGCATGTCGGAGGCCTACCGGTCGGTGGTCGAGCTGAGCTTCGACGTGCGGGCCGGGCTCGTGATGCGCCAGGCCCACCACTGGGCCGCCATCGTCTTCATCGCCTCCCTCGTGGTGCACCTGCTGCGGGTGTTCTTCACCGGCGCGTTCCGCCGCCCGCGCGAGATCAACTGGCTGGTCGGCCTCACCCTGCTGGTCCTGGCCATGTTCAACGGGTTCACCGGGTACTCGCTGCCCGACGACCTGCTCTCGGGCACCGGCCTGCGGATCGCCTACTCGATCGCCCTGTCCATCCCCGTCGTGGGGACCTGGGTGGCCTTCCTCCTCTTCGGCGGCGAGTTCCCCGCCCACGAGATCATCCCCCGGCTGTTCGTCACCCACATCATGATCGTGCCGGCCGCGATCGCGGCCCTGATCGGTGTCCACCTGGCCCTGATCTGGCGCCAGAAGCACACCGACTTCCCCGGTCCCGGGCGCCGGGAGACCAACGTGGTCGGGTCCAAGCTGTGGCCGAGCTACGCCGCCTCGTCGCTGGGCCTGTTCTTCGCGGTGTTCGCGGTCGTCGTCACGCTCGGCGGGCTGGTGCAGGTGAACCCCGTGTGGCAGTACGGGCCGTTCCGGGTGTCGGAGGTGCCGTCGCCCGCCCAGCCGGACTGGTGGCTCGGCTGGGTGGAGGGCGCGCTGCGCATCTTCCCGCCGTGGGAGCCGCGGGCGTTCGGCCGCGAGATCCCGAACCCGTTCTTCCCCGCGGTGGTGGTGCCCGGCATCACGTTCGGGGCGCTGTACCTCTGGCCGTTCCTGGAGGCCCGGTTCACGGGCGATCACGGGCCCCACCACCTGCTCGACCGGGCCCGGGACCATCCGGTGCGCACCGCCACCGGGGTCGGGGCGCTCAGCTTCTTCGTGCTGCTCCAGGTGGCGGCGAGCAACGACCTGCTGGCCCACTGGACCGGGGCGTCGGTGGCCTCGATCACCTGGACGTTCCGCATCCTGGTACCGCTGCTCCCGCCGCTGATCGGGTACGTCACGTACCGGCTGATGACGGCCCTGCAGGCCAGCGGGCGCGAGCGCCTCGCCGACCTGCCGCTGCGGGAGGCCCTGCGCCCGGTCGTTCCCGAGGAGCCGGAGGTGTCGGCGGAGGAGGAGGCGGGCCTGCTGTACGTCGAGTCGGAGGCCGATCGGCGGTGGCGCTGGCGCTACGTCGATCCCGATCGGGACGTGGAGCTCTGCAGCAACGAGACGTTCGCCTCGGAGGACGAGGCGCGGGATTCGGCCTACCGCGCGTACCCCGAGGCGCCGATCGCGACGAAAGTGGAACGCCGTTCTCCTTTGGGTTAGGGTCCGCCCACCAAGAGCAAGGGGGGACACTTGCGGGGGAACGAGAGCGCACGCCGGCTCGCGCTGGCGCTGGTCGTCGCCGCGCTGCTGGGCGCGGCCTGTGGCGGCGATGACGACACCGCGTCCGGGGGCACCACGACCACCGCGCCGGAGGACGGGGGCAGCGATGCCGCGGCCGTCCTGGGCCCGGTGGACGAGGCGTCCGGGGACCCGGTCCGGGTCGGCTTCATCACCGATGGCGCCAACGCCACGACCGACCAGTCGATCGACCTGGACGTGGCGGCGGCCACGGTGGAGTACCTGAACAAGCACAAGGCCGGCATCGGCGGGCGCCCGATCGAGCTGGTGACGTGCGAGGCGCAGCTCGACCCGGCCCGGGGCACCGACTGCGGCAACCAGATGGTCGAGCAGCAGGTGGTGGCGGTCGTGGTCGGGACCACCGGCGTGGTCCAGCCGGTGTGGACGCCGCTGCACGACGCCGGGATCCCGACGATGTTCTTCGCCGGCGCCGGGGACGACGTCCTGGCCGACACCCGGTCGACCTTCTCGCTGACCGACCCGACCGCGGGCACCGTCGGCGTGCCGATCGCGGTGGCGAAGGCCAACGACGAGGACAAGGTCACGGTGATCGTGATCGACGTGCCGCCCGCGCTCGCGGCCTACGAGGGTGCGGGCGCCCAGCAGTTCGAGGACGCGGGGCTGGACCTGGAGCTGGTCCGGGTGCCGCCCGGGACGGCGGACATGACCGCGCAGCTCCAGCCGGTCATCGCCGGCCACCCGGGCGTGATCCACGTGCTCGGCAACGACGCCTTCTGCATCGCGGCGTTCCAGGCCATGCACTCGCTCGGCTTCGACGGGCCGGTCACCTCGATCACCCAGTGCATCACCGACGCCACCCGCCAGGCCATCCCGGGCGACCAGCTCGACGGCATCGTCGTGGGCTCCGCCGCCCCGGTCGACGCCGGCAACGAGATGGACGAGCTGTACCGCACCGTGATGGAGACCTTCGGCAGCGGCATCGACACCAGCCGGATCACCGGCCACGGCAGCTTCACCGCCATGGCGGGCTTCGCCTCGGCGCTGGAGGGCATCTCCGGTGAGATCACCCCGGCCACCGTGACCGCCACGATCAAGGCCATGCCCGAGCAGGACCTGCCCGACGGCGGCGGCCTGACGTTCCGGTGCGACGGCCAGCAGGTGCCGGGCGCGCCGGCCGCCTGCGTGCGCGGCACGCTGGTGACGACGCTCGACGCCGACGGCGAGCCCACCGACTACCAGGCGGGCACCGGCGAATGAGCGAGGGCCCCTTCGACGGCGTGCGGGTGATCGAGCTCGCCCAGTGGGTGTTCGTCCCCGTGGCGGGCGCGCTGCTGGCGGACTGGGGGGCGGACGTCATCCGGGTGGACCGCCCCGAGGGCGACCCCTACCGCGGCCTGGCCACCCAGGGCATCGGGACCGACAGCGGCGGCGTCAACCTGTCCGTGGCCCTGGCCAACCGGGGCAAGCGCTCGGTCGCCCTCGACCTGCGGACCGAGCCGGGCCGGGCCGTGCTCCACCGCCTGCTCGACGGCGCCGACGTGCTGCTCACCAGCTTCCGGCCCGACGCCCTGGAGCGGCTCGGCCTGGGGGCGGACGCCATCGCCTCGCGCTACCCGCGGCTCGTGTTCGCCCGGGGCCACGGGTACGGCATGCGCGGACCCGACGCCAACCTGCCCGGCTACGACGCGTCGGCGTTCTGGGCCCGGGGCGGGATGGGCCACGTCCTGACGCCACCGGAGCGGGAGCACCCCATCAGCCAGCGCGGCGCCCTCGGCGACCGCAACGGCGGCATGGCACTCGCGTTCGGGATCGCCGCCGCGCTGCTGGGACGGGAGCACACCGGCCGGGGCACGGTCGTGGACGTGTCGCTGCTGGCCACCGCCATGTGGACGCTCTCGTCGGACATCCTGGCCGCGCTCCAGGGAGCGACGCCCCGGGCGCCCGCGGGCGAGCGGGTGCTGGCCACGCCGACCGTCGGCACGTACCGGACGAGCGACGGGCGCCACGTCCAGCTGGTGTTCCTGGAGTCCGACCGCTACTGGCCCGGGTTCTGCGAGCTGATCGGCCGGCCCGACCTGGTCACCGACCCCCGCTTCGCGACCCACGCCGCCCGCATGGAGAACGTCGCCGCCTGCGTCGCCGAGCTGGACCGGGAGTTCGCGGCCCGCAGCTTCGCCGAGTGGAAGGAGCTGCTGGGCCGCATCGACGCGCCGTGGGCGCCGGTGCAGGCGGTCGAGGAGCTGCTGGACGATCCCCAGGTGCTGGCCAACGACTACCTCGGCGAGGTCCACCTCGACGGGGGAGGGGAGTACCGGTTGCCCCGGGTCCCGGTGCAGTTCGACGAGGCCCCGCCGCCGCTGCGCCGCGCCCCGGAGCACGGCGAGCACACCGAGAGCGTGCTGCTGGACCTGGGCTACAGCTGGGACGACATCGCCGCGCTGCAGCAGGCGGCGGCCATCCCGTGAGCGAGGCCCGGCCGCTCCCCGTCGCCGACGACCTCTCGGCCCCCTACTGGCAGGCGGCCGCCGAGGGCCGCCTCGTGCTGGCGCGCTGCTCGCGCTGCGGGCGGCTCCACCACCCTCCCGACGTCGCGTGCGGCCACTGCGGCGCCACCGATCCCCGGTTCCGCTGGGAGGACGTGTCGGGGCGGGGCACCGTCCGCTCCTGGACGGTCGTGCGGCAGTCCTTCCTCCCCGGCTTCGCCGAGGACGTGCCGTTCGTGCTGGTCGACGTGGCGCTCGACGACGACAGTGGCGTGCGCCTGATCGGGCGGCTGGTCGACGGACCGGACGCCGCGCTCGGGGTCGGGGCCCCGGTGGTGACCGTCTTCGAGCAGCTCGCCCCCGGAGTGGCCGTGCCCGCGTTCGAGCTGGTCCCGCCGTCGTGACCGGTGACTTCCGGGCCCGGGACCAGGTGGCGGTGGCCGGCTACGCCGTCAGCGACGTCGTGCGCCACTTCGACCGCCCGCTCGGGGCGGTGACGCTCGACGTCGCCCGCCGGGCCATCGCCGACGCGGGCCTGCGGGTCGACGAGATCGACGGGTTCACCGGCAGCGCGATGTTCCCGACGTCCGGGGACCACGCCGTGCGCGACGGCGAGACCACGGTGACGCCGACCTGGCTGGCGCAGCACCTGGGCGTGAACCCGACCTTCGCCAGCGGGTTCCAGGGCATCGGCCAGATCCCCGGCTCCGTCGCCCTCGCGGTCAACGCCGTGGCCAGCGGGGCGGCGCGCCACGTGCTGGTCCACCGGGCGCTGCACAACCCGGTGGGCAGCTACCACGGGAGCGCGCGGAGCGAGGCGGGCGGCAGCCTGCAGTGGACCGCGCCGCAGGGGTTCTTCAGCCCGCTCGTCACGATCGGCCTCGCGGCCAACGAGTACATGCAGCGCCACGGGGCGACCCGGGAGGACCTCGCCGCCGTGGTGGTGGAGGCCCGCAAGAACGGCGCCCGCATCCCCTGGTCGTACTGGCACGACCGGCCGCTCGGCGCCGCCGAGTACCTGGCGTCGCCGATGGTCAGCGACCCGGTGTGCCGCTACGACTGCGACATCCCGGTCGACGGCGTGGCCGCCTTCGTCTTCACCACGGCGGAGCGGGCCCGGGACCTGCCGCACCCGCCGGTCCTCGTGTCGGGCTACGGCAGCGGCCAGCCGGCCCGGCCCCGCCTGCCGCTGCACTGGCCGCTCGACGACATCTACGAGGTGGGCCGGGAGACGGCGCGCCGGCTGTGGGCCAGCAGCGGCCTGGGCCCGTCCGAGGTCGACCTGCCCCAGCTCTACGACGGGTTCTCACCGTTCGTGTGGTTCTGGCTGGAGGTGCTGGGACTGTGCCCCGAAGGTGAGGCCCACCGCTTCGTCGCCGGGGGCGGGATCGACAGCGACGCCCCCGGCGGGCTGCCCGCGCTGTCGGGCGGCGGAGCGCTCGGGAACGGGCGGATGCACGGTGTGCCCCAGATGCTGGAGTGCTACCTCCAGCTGTCGGGACGGGCCGGCGAGCGCCAGCGCCCCGGGGTGGAGGTGGCCCTCGCCTGCCACTCGTCGCCGCACTACGGCGGGGCCGTTGTCTACCGCCGGGGGCAAAAATAGAATGTGGCTCTACTTAGGGGGACGTGGGTGAGCGAGCGCACGTACGTGGCCGGGAGCTGGGTGGAGGGCGACCGCACCCTGCCCGTGGAGAACCCGGCGGACGAGTCCGTCGCCGG
>DATBGF010000560.1:0-9590 GCA_036558145.1 Acidimicrobiales bacterium | reverse complement strand
GTTTGCGCGACAGCCTCCCCGGCCAACAACCGCGGGCACGGTAAGGTGGTGTGGCCGCCGGTGGATCCACCGAGAGCCGTTGTCTTCGACTCGAGTGGAGGAGCGTCTTGGCGAAGCACATCTTCGTGACCGGGGGCGTGGCCAGCAGTCTCGGCAAGGGGCTCACGGCATCCTCGCTGGGCCGCCTGCTGAAGGCGCGGGGCCTGCGGGTGACGATGCAGAAGCTCGACCCGTACATCAACGTCGACCCCGGCACGATGAACCCGTTCGAGCACGGCGAGGTCTTCGTCACCGACGACGGCGGCGAGACCGACCTCGACCTCGGCCACTACGAGCGCTTCATCGACGAGCCGCTGTCGCGGGGCTCGAACGCCACGACGGGCTCGATCTACTCGGCCGTGCTGGCCGCCGAGCGGCGCGGTGACTACCTGGGCAAGACGGTCCAGGTGATCCCGCACATCACCGACGAGATCAAACGGCGCATCACCCGCCTGGCCGGCGACGACGTCGACGTCGTGATCACCGAGATCGGCGGCACGGTGGGCGACATCGAGATCCTCCCGTTCCTGGAGGCGATCCGCCAGCTCCGCCTCGACGCCGGGCGCACCAACGTCTGCTACGTGCACGTCACGCTGGTCCCGTTCATCGGCCCCGCCGGCGAGCAGAAGACCAAGCCCACCCAGCACTCGGTGACCGAGCTGCGGGCCCGGGGCATCCAGCCCGACGTGATCGTGTGCCGCAGCGAGCGCCCGCTGAGCGACTCGCTCAAGCAGAAGATCTCCCGGCTGTGCGACGTGCCCACCGAGGCCGTGGTCAACGCGGCCGACGCCTCCAGCCTCTACGAGGTGCCCCTCGTGCTGCACGAGGAGGGCTTCGACGACGTGATCTGCTCGCTGCTCGGGATCGAGGCGGACCCGCCGGACCTGGCCGAGTGGGACGCGATGGTCCGGGGCGTCGAGTCCGCCACCCGCTCGGTGCGGGTGGGGATCATCGGCAAGTACGTGAGCCTCCCCGACGCCTACCTGTCGGTGGTCGAGGCGCTGCGCCACGGCGGCTTCCACCACGGCTCGCACGTCGAGGTGGAGTGGATCCAGGCCGAGGAGGTCGAAGGGCTGCTGGCCGAGGGCCGGCTGCGCGACCTCGACGGCATCGTGATCCCCGGCGGCTTCGGCGAGCGGGGGGTCGAGGGCAAGATCGCGGCGGCGAGCTACACCCGCCACAACGCCATCCCGTGCCTCGGGCTGTGCCTGGGCATGCAGGTCATGACCATCGAGTTCGCCCGCAACGAGCTGGCGCTCACCGGCGCCAACTCCACCGAGTTCGACCCGGCCACGCCCCATCCGGTCATCGACCTCATGGACAGCCAGCGCGACGTGACCGACAAGGGCGGCACCATGCGGCTCGGCGCCTACATCGCCGAGCTGGTCGAGGGCTCCCAGGCGGCGCAGGCCTACGGCAAGACCGTGGTGTCCGAGCGCCACCGCCACCGCTACGAGTTCAACCCCCGCTACCGGGGCAAGTTCGAGGGCACGGGCTTCGTGTTCTCGGGCTTCTCGCCCGACGGGCGGCTGGTCGAGTTCGTGGAGCTGGCCGAGCACCCGTTCTGGGTGGGCACGCAGGCGCACCCCGAGTTCAAGAGCCGCCCCAACCGGCCGGCGCCGCTGTTCCGCGACTTCGTGGGCGCGGCGCTGGAGCGGGCCGAAGGCCGGCGCCCGCACCTGTTCCCGGTGCACGAGGCCGAGCCGGTCCGGTCCCTGGGGTGACGTTCCACGTCGCCCGCGAGCGGTCCGAGTGGACCGGCTCGCGCATATCGGTCGCCGTCCTCGACATCGAGGGGCCCGGCGGCGAGCACCACGTGCGGGAGGTGGTCCACCACCCCGGCGCGGTGGCGGCCCTGCCCTGGCACGACGACGGCACGATCACGCTGGTCCGGCAGTACCGGGCCGCGCTCGACACCGAGGTGTGGGAGATCCCCGCGGGGCTGCGGGACGTGGCCGGCGAGCCGACCGAGCTCACGGCGTCCCGCGAGCTGGTGGAGGAAGCGGGCCTGCGGGCCGGGCAGCTGGAGCACCTGGTCACGTTCCACAACTCGCCCGGGTTCTCGGACGAGGCGGTCTTCGTCTACCTCGCCAGCGACCTGACCGAGGTGCCGGACGACCGCCAGAGCCCGGAGGAGGAGCACATGACGCAGACCCGCGTCTCGCTCGCCGAAGCGCTGGCCATGGTGGACGACGGGCGCATCACCGACGCCAAGACGGTGATCGGGCTGCTCGCCCTGGCCCGCCGGGGCGACTAGCTCAGCCGCAACCGCAGGCGCCGCCGCAGCAGCCGCCACCGCCGCCCGTGGGCATCGGGGCGGGACCGGCCGAGGCGCGGCCTCCCACGGCGACGAGCGGGAGCAGCTTGAGCGTGTCGGCGTGGCCTGCGGGGCACGCGGCGGGAGCGTCGGCTTCGGCCATCGGCCGGCTGACCTCGAACGTGTCGCCGCACTCGCGGCAGCGGAAGTCGTAACGCGGCACCCCTGCTCCTCCGTTCAGTGGGGTCACAGTATGGCGCGGGGCATGGTCCTAGCGTGATCCGTGCATGGCTGTGGACATCGCCGACGATCCCGACATGGTGCCGCTGGACGTCGAGGAGTGGCTGTCCTGGCTGGCCACCGAGCGGGGGCGGGCCCGGTCCACCCTCGCCGCCTACCGGCGCGACGCCCGGCGCTGGTGCCGCTGGCTGGACCAGCGGGGCGTGGCGCTGGCGGAGGTGCGCGAGGCCGACGTCGAGGCCTACATCGGCGACCTGCGCGGGGGCGAGCTGGCCCCGGCCACGGTGGCCCGGGCGGTGGTGGCCGTGCGCTCGCTGCACCGGTTCCTGGCCGACGAGGGCCGGGCGCCGGAAGATCCCGGCGCCGACGTCGCCACCCCGCGGGTGCCCTCGGGGCTGCCGAAGGCGCTCAGCGAGGCCGAGGTGGAGGCGCTGCTGGCCGCGGTGGTGGGCGACGAGCCGGTGGCGCGCCGCGACCGGGCCATGCTCGAGGTCCTCTACGGCACGGGCGTGCGCATCTCGGAGCTGGTCGGCCTGCGGCTGGGCGACGTCGACCTGGAGTCGGGACTGCTGCGGGCGTTCGGCAAGGGCTCGAAGGAGCGGATCGTCCCGCTGGGGCGCCACGCCGCCGCCGCCCTCGCCGCGTGGCTGGGGCCCGGGGGGCGGCCGGCGCTGGTCCCCGAGCGCTGGGCCCGCCGGGGCGACGCCGAGGCCGTCTTCCTCAATCGGCGGGGCGGGCGGCTGACCCGTCAGGGCGCGTGGCTGGTGGTCAAGCACTGGGGGAGCGAGGCGGGCATCGCCGACAGGCTCACGCCCCACGTGCTGCGGCACTCGTGCGCCACCCACATGCTCGACCACGGAGCCGACCTGCGGGCCGTGCAGGAGATGCTCGGGCACGCCTCGGTGAGCACCACGCAGGTGTACACGAAGGTGTCGACGGAGCGGTTGTTCGCCGCTTACCGTGCTGCTCATCCCCGCGCCACCTTCCCTCACGGGTAGGGGTGGCAAGAACGCCCAACGTAAGACCTATCGCTTCCGGTACCCTCTCGGTGATGCCCGACCAGACGATCCTCTCCACCCTGCGCGGCCAACTCGAGGACGAGCGCGCTCGCCTGTCGGGACAGATCGCCGCGCTGCAGGTCGGGCACGAGGGGTCGCTGTCCTACGACGAGAACTTCGCCGATTCGGGCCAGGTGGCGGCTGAGCAGGGCGAGAACAAGGCGTTGCTCGACCAGCTGAACGCGCAGCTGGACGAGATCGACCGCGCCCTGGCGAAGTTCGACTCCGGCACGTACGGCCTGTGCGAGCGCTGCGGCGAGCCGATCGCGGAGGCGAGGCTCGAGGCGATGCCCGCCACCCGGTTCTGCATCAACCACGCGTGACCGCGGCGACCTGGCGGCACCTCGCCACCCGCTTCTTCGGGTCCTTGCGCCCCGGCGGGCCGCCGGCCGCCGACGAGGCCTGGGCCACCGCGTCCCTGCTGCCAGGGGAGGCCGCCCTCTGGCGGCGCATGAGCGGGCCCGACCGGCGCCACGCGGTGGGCGTGGCCCGCCGCACCGAGGCCGCCCTGCCGTCGCCCGTGGCCCGCCCGGTGCTGGCCGCCGCCCTGCTCCACGACGTGGGCAAGATCTCCTCGGGCCTCGGCCCGGTCCGCCGTGCCGTCGCCACGCTGGCCGGGATGGCCGTGTCCCACGACACCGCGTCCCGCTGGCAGTCCCGCTCCGGACCGCTCGGGCGGGCCGGCCGCTACCTGTGCCACGACGCGATCGGCGCCGATCTCCTCGCCGCCGCGGGCAGCGATCCGCTCACGGTCGCGTGGGCCCGCGAGCACCACCTGCCGGCCGACCGCTGGACGGTCGCGGCCCCGGTGGGCGCGGCGCTCAAGCTGGCCGACGACGACTGAGCGCGTTCCGCCGCGTGCATGCGCGCTTGTGCTCCGGCGATGGACAACAATGAGCGACCGCTATGGCCGCCTCGTCCAACAGCACCAGGACGTTCCTCATCGTCGGCATCGCCGCCTTCGTGGGCGGTTGCTACGTGGGCATGGGGACCGACAGCTCTGGCCAGTCCTACTGCGTCGTGACCGACGCCACCGCCTCGATGCATCCCGGGGTCGCCCCGGGCCAGATGGTCGACAAACCCGCCAACGGCTGCGTTCCCGGTGAGCAGACGGTCTGCGGCAGCTGGGAGGGCTCCGACGAAGACCGCCACTTCGTCTCCGACGGCTGCTGACCGCCGTCAGATGGCGGGGAGGCCCAGATGCTCGCGGACGCGGGCCATCGTGGCCTTCGCCGTCACCCGGGCCTTGTCCGCGCCCTGGCGGAGGATGCGCAGGGCTTCACCCTCCTGCGCCGCGAGCTTGGCGAAGTCGGCCTGGAGCGGACGGACCAGCTCGATGACCGCCTCGGCCGCGTCGGCCTTCAGAGGGCCGTACTGGCTGTACTTGCCCGCCAGGACCTCCGGGTCCCCGCCGGTGGCGGCGGCCAGGATCGTCAGCAGGTTCGACACGCCGGGCTTGGCTTCGGGGTCGTAGCGGACCTCGGCCTCGCTGTCGGTCACCGCCCGGCGGAACTTGCGCTCGATGTCCTTGGGGTCGTCGAGGACCAGGACCGTGCCCTGGGGCGAGTCGAGCGACTTCGACATCTTCCGGTCGGGGGCCTGCAGGTCCATGATGCGGGCGCCCACCGGCGGGATGACGTGCTTGGGCACCACGAACGTGTCCCCGTAGCGGCTGTTGAACCGGATGGCCAGGTCGCGGGCGAGCTCCAGGTGCTGGCGCTGGTCGTCGCCCACCGGCACCTCGTCCGCGTCGTACAGCAGGATGTCGCCGGCCTGCAGCGCCGGGTACGAGAACAGCCCGGCGGACACGAAGTCGGCCCGGTCGCCCTTCTCCTTGAACTGGGTCATGCGCCGCAGCTCGCCGAAGCTCGCGGTGCAGGCCATGATCCAGGCCAGCTCCGCGTGCTCCGGCACCTGGCTCTGGGCGAAGAGGGTGACCACCTCGGGGTCCAGCCCGGCCGCCACCATGATGAGGGTCAGCTCGGCCGTCTTGGCCCGCAGCTCCGCCGGGTCCTTCGGGATGGTCAGGGCGTGCAGGTCGACGATGCAGAAGATCGAGTCGTCGTGCTGGGTCTCCACCCACCGCTTCACCGCGCCCAGGTAGTTGCCGAGGTGGACATCACCGGTGGGCTGGATGCCGGAGAACACGCGGGCCATGGCCCGGATGGTAGAGGGCAGGCCCGCGGTGGCCCGCATGCGTTCCCATGCGTCGGGGAACAACAGCGATGTGATTATCATGGGGGAGATGCCCTACGCGGTGCAGACCCCGGTGTTCGAGGGCCCGTTCGATCTCCTGCTCCACCTGATCCTGTCCGAGCAGGTGGACCTGTACGAGATCAGCCTGCTGACGATCGTCGACGGCTACCTCGTCGAGCTGGAGCGCATGGAGGTCCTCAACCTCGAGGTGGCCAGCGAGTTCCTCCTCATCGCGGCCACCCTGGTCGAGCTCAAGTCCCGCCGCTTGCTGCCCACCGGCGACGACGTCGACCTGGACGAGGAGCTGGCGCTGTGGGAGGAGCGCGACCTGCTCCTGCACCGCCTGGTCGAGTGCAAGACGTTCAAGGAGGCGGCCATCGCCCTGTCGGTCCTCTCCGCCGAGGCCGATCGGCGGGTGGGCCGCACGCTGGGCGTCGACGAGCGCTACGTGGGCCTCATGCCCGACCTGCTGGAGGGCGTCACGCCCGACGACCTGCGCCGGGCCTACCTGCGCGCCGTCGCGCCCCGGCCGCGGCCCCGGGTCGACCTCGACCACGTGGCCCCCATCCGGGCCTCGGTGACCGACGCCATGACCGAGCTGCTGGACGAGCTGCCCCGGGTCGGGCGCATCACGTTCCGGGCCCTCACCGGCGGGCTGGTGGAGCGGCTGGAGGTCGTCGTGCGGTTCCTGGCCGTCCTGGAGCTGTTCAAGATCGGCCTCGTCGACCTGGACCAGGCCCGGACGTTCGGCGACATCGTGGTCGTCTGGGTGGGCGGCGCCGACGCCGACCTCACGGACGCGGGCATCGCGATCGACGCCTACGACGGATGACCCCGGTCCCGCCCCTGCCGCCCGACGAGCTGGGCGACGACGTGCGCGACGAGGCCCGCCGGGCGATCGAGGCCCTCGTGCTCGTGGGCGAGCAGCCCATCGACACGCGGCTCCTGTCCCAGCTGCTGGAGCTGGCGCCCGGGGTCGTGGAGGACCTCTGCCACGAGCTGGCCGCCGAGTACGAGGCCGAGGGCCGGGGCTTCCAGCTGGCCCGGGTGGCGGGAGGCTGGCGCTACCAGACCCATCCCGACCAGGCGCCCTACGTCGAGCGCTTCGTGCTGGAGGGCCAGACGGCCAAGCTGTCGGCCGCCGCGCTGGAGACCCTGGCCATCGTCGCCTACAAGCAGCCCATCTCCCGGGCCCAGGTGGGCGCCATCCGGGGCGTGAGCGTGGACGGGGTCATGCGCACGCTGGTCCAGCGGGGCTACATCGCCGAGGTCGGCCGCGACCCCGGGCCCGGCCAGGCGGCCATGTTCGGCACCACCCCGGCGTTCCTGGAGAAGCTGGGCGTCGACGGCCTGGCCGACCTCCCCGCGCTGGCCGACTTCGTGCCCGGAGCCGACGTGATCGAGCAACTGGAGCGCGGCCTGCGCCCCGACGGCCGGTCCGCCGACGACTTCCTGGCCGAAGCCGTTGCCGTCGACGGCCTGCTGACCGACCCCGCGACCAACGGCGCGGACGATGCCGGCGACCTGCTGGGTGACGCGGCGGCTGCCGACGGCGAGGGCGACGGTGCAGCCGGCGACGAGGGCTTCGACGACCTCGACGCGGGCGGGTGAGCCTGCCGGGGGAGCGGCTCCAGAAGATCCTGGCCCAGGCCGGGCTGGGTAGCCGCCGGACCTGCGAAGAGCTGATCGCCGACGGGCGGGTCCTGCTCAACGGCGAGGTCGCCACGCTCGGGACCCGGGCCGATCCCGAGAACGACACGATCGAGGTCGACGGCGCGGTGATCGGGGTGCGCCAGGGGCTGGTCCACTACCTGCTCAACAAGCCCCCCGGCGTCGTCACCACCGCGTCGGACCCGCAGGGGCGCCCGACCGTCGTCGACCTGGTGCCCGGCGATCCCCGGGTCTATCCGGTGGGCCGCCTCGACGCCGGCACTGAGGGCCTCCTCCTGCTCACCAACGACGGGGCACTGGCGCACCGCCTGACCCATCCGTCCTTCGGGGTGGAGAAGGAGTACCTGGCCGAGGTGGAGGGCAAGCCGTCCCGCGGGGCGCTGCGGCGCCTGCGCGACGGCGTCGAGCTGGAGGACGGGCCCACCGCCCCGGCCAAGGCCTCGCTGGTCGGTGACTCGACCCTGCGGATCACCATCCACGAGGGCCGCAACCGCCAGGTGCGGCGCATGTGCGAGGCCGTGGGCCACCCGGTCGTGCGCCTCGTGCGGGTGCGGATCGGCCCGCTGGTCGACCACCGCCTCGCGCCGGGAGAGTGGCGTCCGCTTACACAGGGTGAGGTGCGGGACCTGGAGCGGGCCGTGGCGACTACACGGCCGGGTCGGGCCCGCCGCTAACCTCTCTAGGCCATGTCACCCGCAGTCCGCGCCCTGCGCGGCGCCACCACGGTGGACGTCGACGAGACCGAGCACCTCTTCGAGCGGGTGATCGCGCTGCTGGAGGCCCTCTTCGAGCGCAACGGGATCGACCACGACGACCTGATCAGCGTGCTGTTCACCGCCACCGACGACATCCACTGCGCCTTCCCGGCGCTGGCCGCCCGCAAGTTCGGGCTGGGCGACGTCCCGTTGATCTGCGCCCGCGAGCTGGACATCGACGGCGGAACCCCCCGCTGCGTGCGGGTGATGATCCACCTGACCACCGACAAGCCACGCGACCAGCTCCACCACGTCTACCTCGAAGGCGCGCGCAACCTGCGCGACGACCTCCCCGCCTGATGGTGCTGGGGCGCCCGCCCGACCCCGGTCGGGCGGTGGTGGTGGGGACCGGCCTGATCGGTGGGTCCATCGGCATGCGGTTGCGTGCCGTGGGCTGGCACGTGACCGGCCGCGACCGGCTCCCGGAGCGGGCCGAGCGGGCCCTGGCCCTGGGCGCGCTCGACGCGGTGGGCGACGACGCCGAGGCCACGATCACGTTCATCGCCACGCCCGTGGCCGACATCGCGGCCGAGGCCCGCCGCGCCCTGGGCGCGGGCGGCGGCCTCGTCACCGACGTCGGTGGGGTCAAGGCGTCAGTGGTGGAGGCGGTGTCCGACGGGCGCTTCGTGGGCGGCCACCCGATGGCCGGCTCCGAGCAGGAGGGGGTCGAGGGCGCCAACGCCGAGCTCTTCGAGGGTGCGACCTGGGTGCTGACCCCCACGGAGGGGACCGACGCGGCCGCCTACGCCCAGGTGCGCCAGATCGTGGGCACGCTGGGCGCCGAGGTGGTGACCCTGCCGCCGGACCGCCACGACGAGCTGGTGGCCGTGGTCTCGCACGTGCCGCACCTGACCGCGGCGGCCCTCATGCGCCTGGCCGACGAGCGCAGCGAGGAGCACCGGGCGCTGCTGCGCCTGGCCGCCGGCGGGTTCCGGGACATGACCCGCATCGCCTCGGGCCACCCCGGCATCTGGCCCGACATCTGCAGCGACAACCGCTCGGCCATCGTGGATGTGCTCGACGAGCTGATGGCCTCGCTCCAGCACCTGCGGGACGTGGTGGCGGTGGACGATCGCAAGGAGCTGCTGTCCGCCCTGGAGCAGGCCCGGGCCGCCCGGGTCAACCTGCCCGCCCGCTTCCGCACCGCGGCCGACCTGCGCGAGGTGCGCATCCCGGTGCCCGACCGGCCGGGCGTGGTGGCCGACGTCGCGATCCTGGCCGCCGACCTCGACGTCAACATCGTGGACCTGGAGATCGCGCACTCCACCGAGGGCCCCAAGGGCGTGCTGGTCCTGCTCATCGAGAGCGCATCCGTGGAGGTGTTCCGGGACGGGCTCGTCGCCCGCGGCTACCGGCCCGCGGTCTCGCCAATCG
>DATBGF010000559.1:0-2654 GCA_036558145.1 Acidimicrobiales bacterium | reverse complement strand
CTCGTCCCCGCCCAGCCGCGCGACGGTGTCGGTGACGCGCACGCAGGCCCGCAGGCGTTGGGCGACGGCCTGGAGCACACGGTCGCCCGCGGTGTGGCCGTACCGGTCGTTGATCGCCTTGAAGTCGTCGAGGTCGACGATCACCAGGGCGAAGGGCCGGTGGTGGACGCGGAGCCGGTCGACGGCGATCCGCAGGCGCTCGCCGAACAGCACCCGGTTGGCCAGGCCCGTGAGCGGGTCGTGGAGCGCCCGGTGGGTCAGCTCGGCCTGGGCGGCCGACAGGCGCTCGACCAGCGCCGCGTTCTCGAGCGACGTGACCAGCTGGCGGATCAGCACGACGCCCACCACCACGACCACCGTCACGGCCTCGACCGCGTCGATGCGCCAGCCCAGCACCGCCTGCACGGCCACGACTGCAACCGTCAGCGTCACCAGCACGAACGGGAGCAGGAGGTGGGCCAGCTCGGTGCGGTGCCGCGCCCGGCGGACGTGCGCGCCGTGGCGCTCGTCAGGTCCGGTGAGGGCGGCCAGCCCGATGAGCAGGGGACCGGCGATGAACCCGGCGTTGGTGGCCGGCGGCATCTCCTCGCCGCCGCTCGAGATGATGTAGGCGAAGATGCTGTCCGACATCGAGATGGCGACGAGCCCGGACCCCAGCAGGGCGAGCTGGGTGCGGTAGTGCTCGGGCACGCGACGGGTGACGGCCAGCAGCCCGACGATCACCACCAGCACCAGATCGGTGGCCGGATAGGCGACGGCCGTCGCGAAGGCCGGTGCGGTCGGCGCCACTGTGTGGACGACGGCGCCGAGCGACGTGGCCCACGTGAGCACGAACAGCGAGCCGACCACGACCACGCCGTCGAGGAAGTACACCGCCGAGCCGTGCCGCGCCGCGGCGGCGGGGCCGGCACCGGGGCCGGGATGGCGGGACACGCCGCTGCCCAGGCACAACAGCGCGGGCAGGGCCATCACCGGCAGCGTGAGATAGCCGACGTCGGCCAGCGACGGGCACGGCAGCGGTGTGTCGAGCGCGATCTGGTACCACGACCAGATCGCCTGGCCGATGCTCCAGCCCGCCATGCCCACGGCCATCAGCAGCCGCCACCGCCGCTGGATGCCGTTGTACTGCCCGGCGGTCCACCAGCACGCGACCGCGGCGAACACACCCGCAGCGAGCTGGGCGCCGTCGTCCACCACGATGGCGGCGTCCTTGGAGAGCAGCGGGGTGCTGTCCAGGGCCACGACGACCGCGACGAGTCCGACCACCCAGCCGAGCCCCGACCCCAGCGGTCTCGTCGTCATCGGCCCTCCCGCGCCGCAGACGACACGGTGAGGTCCTGCCGCTCACCGCATCCGCTCCGCAGCGTAGTGCGTCAAGCACCGCCGATCATGACGTTCTGTCAATGCAGGGGCAGGATTTCCGTCCGGCACCCGCAGGCGGACGACCGGGCCGTAGCGCAGCATCGCCCGGGCGTCACCGAGTGTGATCGTCGTGAGGGCGACGGCCAGCGCCGCGGCGAAGGCGGCGGACCGGCCGGCGTCGACGACCGCCAGCTGGGCGACCACCACCAGCACCATGCCGCGGCCCAGGATGGCGAGGGCCGAGATGATCCGCTCGTCCCGGCGCGGGCCGAGGTCGCGGCTCAGGCGGTGGAGCAGGACCAGCACGACCGCCAGCATCGTGGCCTCCGCCGCCGCCACCGTGAGTGACAGCCCGCGGGTGGCGGCGAGGGTGGCGGTTCCCGCGATCCAGCAGGCGGCACTGATCCGGCAGGTGGCCTCCCGGCCGTGGCGGACCAGGAAGGTCCGCTTGCCGAAGAGCCGGTCGCCCACGACGTCCCGGAAGTCCTTGAGCAGGATCCGCCCGATGAACCCGATGTACAGGCCGGCCAGCAGCACCGCGTTGCGGCCGGCGAGGGGTGCGCCGCCCGCGGCCAGTCCCAGGAGGAACGGCACCGCCACGAAGCCGGCGGGCAGCAGCAGGGACGCCAGCGCGCCGCGCCCGCACAGCCGGACCGGCGGCAGCGA
Organism: Acidimicrobiales bacterium; assembly: GCA_036558145.1. GTDB lineage: Bacteria > Actinomycetota > Acidimicrobiia > Acidimicrobiales > VFJN01 > ZC4RG19. Next base: position 626 of record DATBGF010000559.1, on the reverse strand, counting down.
GTAGGCCAGCGCGAAGACCAGCCCCACCGCCACCACGGCGACCGCGCCGGCGCCGATGAAGGCGGCGGCCGCCAGGGCCACCGCCGCGGCCACGACCGCGACGAGGGTCATCTCCCGCCGGTCCGCCCGGCCCGAGACCAGGGGGCGCCCCGGCGCGCCCGGGAGGTTGACCCGGTCGACGGCCTCGTCGGCCAGGTCGTTGACGGTGACGGCGAAGAGGATGAACCCGGTCGCGGCCACGGCCACCGGCGTCGTCAGCGCCGGATCCCCGGCCACGCCCGCCGCCGCCAGGCCGGCCGTCGCGGACAGCAGCACGAGGAGGAGCACCGCCGGGCGGGCCAGCGAGACGAGGGTGCGGATGCGCAGGATGACGGTCACTTGTTGCTCGCCCAGCTGTTGAGGGACACCACGAACAGGACCGCCATGGCAATGGCCATGAGGCCGCAGACCGCCAGCACCCCGACGACGACCAGCCCCAGCGCCCGCCACACCGAGCGCTCGGGGCGCCCCGCGTAGGGAGGCCGCTCCGGCCTCCGGTCGGGGCTCATGCCGCCCGGCCCGAGACCAGGGGGCGCCCCGGCGCGCCCGGGAGGTTGACCCGGTCGACGGCCTCGTCGGCCAGGTCG
>DATBGF010000558.1:0-10822 GCA_036558145.1 Acidimicrobiales bacterium | reverse complement strand
CAACAGGTCGGTGTCGAGCTCGCCCGCGGGGATCACGCCGTCGCCGTTCGCCGCGGCCAGGCCCACCTGGCGCTCGTAGGAGGTCCCGACGGTGTCGGTCCCGTCGGCGTTGCCGATCGCCTCCACGCCCAGGCCGGCCTTGTCCAGCGTGTCGGTGAGCAGGCCCAGCGCGGCGTCGTAGGGCTGGCGGGCGTTGACCCGCTGCAGCGTGGGCCAGGCCAGGGCCACGTAGCGGCCGTCGGGCTGCACGCCGGTGCGGCGCTCGAAGATGTCGCCCGCGGAGGACCCGGCCGCCTGCTCGCCCAGGGCCAGCTGCTGGCCGTCCACGAGCGGATCGGACGTCGCCCGGCTGCCCGACGAGATGGTCAGGTAGGCCGCCCCCGGCGTGGCTCGGGGCGACACGCCCCGGGGCGCCATGTCGGCCAGCGCGGAGTCCTCCAGCAGGCCCTCGATGGCCGGCAGGTGGTGGTCGCGCACCTCGGCCCAGGTGAGGCCGGGGACGGAGATGAGCAGGATCCGACCCGGCGCCGGGTCGGCCTCGGCCGCCTGGGCGCCCGCGGGCGCCGCCGCCATCAGCGCGACCAGGCACGCCAGCACCAGCGCCGGCAGGGCGCGTGCGCGGCGTCTCACCCGGCTCTCGGCGGCAGAGGCATCCGAGCAGTCTACGGACCGGCGCGCAGGGGACCCGGTCATGCTCGCAGCACCCGCAGCATGGCGACGGGGGCGATCACGATCAGCATCGTGAACGGCACGGCCACCGAAGAGTCGTTGGCCACGAGCCCGACCGTGCCCAGCACCGCCAGCCCGGCGGCCGCGGCCAGCGTCGGCCGGTGGGTGATGGCCCGGGTGGCCCCGGGACCGGCTCGGCCCGCGGCGGCCAGGCCGGCGTAGGCCAGGGCGCCCGCCATCAGCACCCCGACGGTGATCCAGGCGGCCAGCTCGGCGCCGCCCAGGCTCGCCTGCCAGCGCCGGCTCAGGCTCTTGCCCAGCGTGTCCCACTGGGCTCCGACGATGTGCTCGCCCAGGCGGGCCAGGTGGGTCTGCACCTCGGCGGGCCGGGCCGCGTCCACCAGGGCGAACAGCAGCAGCACGACCACCGTGGCACCCACCAGCGCGGCCACCTGGCGCCAGCCCACCCGCCGGCCGGCCAGGACCAGGGCCGTGACCCCGAAGGCCGGCACCATGGCCAGCACGCCGCCGACGTCGGCGCCCATCATCGGCAGGCCCTCGACCACCACCACGGCCCCCAGGAGGATCACCGCGGGCACGAGGCCCCGCCGGCCCCAGCGGTCGACGATCAGCGCGGCCAGCACGATCGTGGCCGCCCCGAACAGGGCGAAGGCCAGGTTGCCCAGCCCGGTGAACCGGCCCGCCACCGCCACCGAGTAGCCGAACGTGGTGTTCAGCTGGAGCGGCGCGCCGGCGAGGATGTCCAGCGCGATCAGCGCGACGATCGACCCCACGGCCACCAGCGCGCCGGTCCCGGGCCAGCGCCGGTCCACCGCGGTGGCCAGGGCCGCGAACGCCGCCGCGACCAGCAGGACCAGCACCGCCGTCGGCAGGAGGCTGGCCCGCACGGCACCCACCTGCCCGACCAGGAACGACGCGGGCACGACCCCCAGCGCGCCGTACGCGCACGGCGCCAGCAGCCGGTTGACCTTCGGGCTGAGGCGGGACCGCAGCGCGATGCCCAGCGCCAGCAGCGCCAGTCCCACCACGATCCCGGTCACGGCCAGGAACATCGAGGCGTCCCGGAACGCAGCGGCGTCGCCCGAGTCCGCCAGCGCCGTCAGCCGGGCCACGCTCTGGTTGTCGCGGTCGCTGACCCCGAAGCTGCGGCCCTCCATGGTGTCGGGGGCGTCCTCGCCGAGCAGCTCGAGCACCGTGGGAGCGACGTCGGCCAGTTGCACGTAGCCGTCGCGCCGGGTCGTGGCCGACTGGAGCAGGCCGCCGTCGACGCCCGGCGCCTGCAGGGCCACGAGGCCGAGGGCGGGCGAGGCACCGGGCGAGACCGGGGAGAGCACCAGGACGGCGTCATGTGCGGGGTCGACCTGCTTCATCAGGTCGCCGAGCAGGGCGTCGGCGTCGTCGAGCGCCTGGGCCCGCAAGGCGGCCCGCTGGTGGGCGTTGGCCCGGGCCCCGTAGGCGGCGACCCGGCTCAGGTCCGACGCCTCGACCACGACGACCGAGCGCCCGGGACTGTTCCACGCGTCGTCGAAGGCGTCGACCACCTTGGTGCGGTCCAGCCGCCAGCCGAAGGCCGCGCTGCGGTCGTCGGTCAGCAGGCTGCGGCTGACCGTGCCACCGGGCACGATCCCGTGGGAATCCATGAGCATCGTGGCCGCGCCCCGGGCGTAGGCGCCTTCGGGCGGCGGGTCGTCGCTGACGAAGCCCTCCACCGCGTCGGCGTTGGCCACGACCGCCCGGGACACCCCGGCGGCGGCCAGCCGGTCGCCCAGGCTGCCGACGTCGGCCCCGAAGGGCGAGTGCTCGTTGGCGTCGACGGCGGGCCCGATGGCCAGGTAGGCGATGCCGGGCGTGACCCGGCCCAGCCGCCGCTCGACCAGCTCGGACGCGGGCACGCCGCCGTAGGTCTCGTCCGCGTCGACGGCCACGGCCGTGTCCACCTTGGGGGCGATCGCCCGGGTCCCGGCCCCCAGCGTGAGGTAGGCGTCGGTGGTCGTGGTGGGGCGCCGGCCGATGCGGGTGGCCAGGTCGGCCACCGCGGCGTTGCCCGTGAACTCGTCCAGGTTCTCCAGGTCGGCCCGCTCGGCCCCGTCCCAGTCCAGGCCGGGCAGCGAGACCACCAGCACCCGGTCGACCGGCGTTGCCTCCAGCTCGGCCGGCGCCGAGCCGCACCCGGCGGCGGCCGCCAGCGCCAGCAGTCCCAGCCCCCAGGCGAGCGGGCGTCGGGGCCTCACACGACCACCTCCGCCGGCGCCGGCGGGCCCGGCACCGACTCGCGGGTCGTGAGCGCCCGGCGCACCCCGAGCACCTGGTACGCGGCCAGGACCAGCCCGGCGCCGAGGATCCCGACGCCCACCACCACGGCCAGGTCGGCCAGCCGGCCCGGATCGTCGCCCAGCAGGGCGCCGCTGAGGGCCCATGCGATCCCGCAGACCACCACGCCGACCGCGAGGATGCGGCCAAGCGCGGCGGGCCGTAGCGAGGCCCCCGTGCGCCGGGCCAGTCCCACGATCAGCACCAGCATCCCGATCGTGTAGGCCAGCGAGTGGGCCAGGCCCAGGGCGCCGATGCGGGCCGCCCCGTCGAGGGTGACCGCGGCCACGGCCATGACCACCACGCCCGCCGAGGCCGAGGCGAGGGACACCAGCCCGGGCGTGCGGCTGTCGCCCAGCGCGTAGTAGCCCCGGGCCAGCAGCAGGAAGGCGCCGTAGGGCAGCAACCCCACCGCCAGGCCGGCCACCGCCGCGGCCAGGAGCTCGCTGCCGTGGTCGCCCTCGCCGAACGGCACGAGCCGCATGGCCGGCGTGGCCAGTGCCACCATCCCGGCGCTGACGGGGACCACCAGCAGCGCCATGCGCTCCATGGCCCAGCGCAGCGAGCGGGCCACCCGGTCCAGCCCGTGCTCGCGGGCCTCGGTGACCAGCTCGGGGAGGATGGCGGTGTGGATCGGCTGGGCCAGCACCGCGTAGGGCCCGAGGAAGATGACCCAGGCGAGCTGGTAGGCCACCACGCCGCCCTCGACCGCGGCACCGGCCACGATGGCGGCGCCGAGCAGCAGCCCGGCCCCCGTGTGCAGCACGACGCCCCAGCCGGAGTGCCGCAGCACCGCCCCCACCCGCGGGTCGCCGTGCGGGTTGCGGGGGCGCAGCCGGAAGCCGGACCGCTCGCACGCGCCGAGCAGGATCCCGACAAAGGCGATGACGCCGCCGGTGCCCGCGGCCACCAGCAGCATGCGCTCGCCGAGCGACAGGTCGAGGCCCGGGTTCGGACCGGCCACGACCCGGAAGGCGATGAGGCACACCACCATGACCACGGTGTTGCCGATGGGCGCGGCGGCCGTGACCGGGAACCGCCGCTTGGCGTAGAGCACGGCGATCGCCACCGTCCCCGCCGCGTACAGCAGCACCTGGGGCACGAAGAAGCAAAGCAGGAACGTGACCAGCGACTGCATCTGCGAGGACACGCCGGCGGGCACGCCCAGCGTCAGCGCCTTGGCCAGCAGCGGCGATCCCAGGACGCCGACCAGGGTCACCCCGCCGAGCAGGGCCAGCGCCACGCCCAGCACGCCCCCCGCCACGTCCTCGGCGCCCTGCTGGTCGCCCGCGTCGAGCAGCGACACGAACGCGGGCACCAGCACCGCCGACAGCGCTCCCGCCGCCAGCAGCTCGAACAGGACGTTGGACACCGAGTTGGCCGCCTGGAAGGCATTGGCCAGGAACGTCGCGCCCAGCACCGCCGCCACGACCAGCACGCGCAGCATCCCGAAGGCGCGCGACACCGCGGTGATGGCGCCCATCCCCGCTGCCGCCCTCGTGGTGGCTCCCCCGCCGCCGGTGCCGGGGGCCGTGTCGGTCACGCCACCGTTCACCCGTCGCCCGCCGGCGGGGGCAGCTCGCGGCTGGCGCCGTCCCCCGTCCCGTAGTGCCCGATCACCGGACCGCCGGGCGCGGCGTCCTGGGTGGTCAGCACCAGCGACGCCCGGCCGATCGCCCGGTCGATGTTGTCGACGGTGGACAGGCGCTCCTTGAGCTGGTCGTCGCCGCGCACGAGCGACACCAGCAACGGCGTGGCGTCGTCCTTGCGGTCCTGGGCCCGGAGCTGGGGCTGAACGGCCACGACCGAGGCCGGCCCCTCCTCGGTCAGGTTGGCCAGCACCGGTTGGAGCAGCTGCGAGGCGGGGATGGCCGCGCCGGGCCCGTCCACGATCACGATCCGCAGCCCCGAGGACGGCAGCATCACGACGTCACCGTCCACGCCCTCGGGCATCTGGTAGTCGATGAAGCCCTTCTCGTGCAGGCGGGACAGCACCGCGGGTTCGGCCGGCGCGGCCGCGCCCGCGTCGGTCGACACGCCGGCCGGCGGGTCGCTGGGCGTGTCCGCCGCCCCGAACATGGCGTCGCCCAGCTCGGTCACCAGCTTCTGCTCCAGGCGGTCCTTGTCGTCGACCGACGTCTCCAGCGCCCCGGACAGGTCCGCGACCTCGGAGTCGTCGTCGAGCGCCAGGCGGTCGGTCAGCCACCAGACGCCCACCACGCTGGCGTCGGCCTGGGAGAGCGACTGCAGGACGTCCTCGACCAGGTCCTCCTGGACGCCCCGGGTGGACACGACGAGCACCGGGTCGCCGGTGAGCAGGCCACGGTACAGGCGCTCCCCCAGCTGGGCGTTCATCGCGCCGGCCTCGTCCTGGTACTGGTTCAGCTGGGCTTCGAGGTCGTCGTTGCGGTCCTGGGCCCGGTTGAGGCTGCCCTGGAGGCCCTCGAGCTGGCTCTTCAGGGTCTGCTCGACGGCGTCGTCGAGGAACGTGGTGCCCAGCACCAGGCCGATGCCCAGGGCGAGCAGCACGGCGGTGAGCGAGACGATGTGGAAGCGGAAGTTGATCATCAGCCCGAGAACAGCGATTGCCAGAAGGCGCGGAGGACGAGCCGGACGGGCTCGGACAGCATCAGGGCCACGGCCAGCGTGAAGACGGCAGCCAGGATCATCCACAGGAGGTCCGTCGTGCGAACCGAGGTCCGGTAGAGCCGGCTCACCCCCTTGGCGTCGACCAGCTTGGCCCCCACCTTCATGCGCACCAGGAACGTGGACGCCATGCCGGCCCGGCCCTTGTCCAGGAACTCCACCATGCTGTTGTGGGTGCCGACCGCCACCATCAGCTCGGCGCCCTCCTGGAAGGCCATGAGCATGGCCACGTCCTCGCTGGTCCCCGGGGCCGAGAACACGGTGTAGGGCAGGTCCAGGTCGTCGAGGCGCTTGGCCCCGGGCGCCCGCCCGTCCGTGTAGCCGTGCACGATGAGCTGGGCCCCGCAGCGCAGCGCCCGCTCCGACACCGAGTCGAAGTCGCCGATGATGATGTCCGGCACCGTGCCGATCTCCAGCAGGGCGTCGGCTCCGCCGTCCACCCCGATGGTGACGGGCCGGACGTCGCGCACGTAGCCCGAGTGCTGGAGCAGCGACAGGTCCTCGCGGTAGTCGATGCCGCGCACCACGATCAGCACCTGGCGACCCGCGATCCGGACGTCGAGGTCCGGGACGTCCAGGTCGCCGGTCAGCAGGTCGATCTCCTGGTGCACGTACTCGACGGTGTTGACCGCGAACCGCTCCAGCTCCGAGCCCATGTTCTTGCGGGCGAGGTCGAGGGAGTCGTCGAGGCTGGCGCGGGACTGGCGCACGCCGGTGCTGATGACCTCGGTCCCCATGAGCAGGCGGTCGCCGTCGACGGTGATCGGCACGCCCTCGGGGATCAGCTCCATGACGTCCTCGCCGACGTCGTCGAGGAGTGGGATCCCGGCCTGGTGCAGCAGCACCGGCCCGATGTTGGGGTAGCGGCCGCTGATCGACGCCGAGGCGTTCACCACGGCCGCGGGCGCCGCGTCGATGAGCGTCTCGGCCGCCACCCGGTCGATGTCCTCGTGGTCGATGACCGCGATGTCGCCGGGCCGCAACCGCTTGACCAGCCGCTTGGTGCGCCGGTCGACCCGGGCCACGCCGGTCACCGGACCACCGATGCCGTTCTGGCGCCGCCGGAGGAAGCTCGCGCTGCGCACGCCCCGGCGGCCCGCGGGCGCTTCGGCCGCCGCCTCGGTCGCGGCCGGGACGTCCGGGTCGGGCAGCGCCTCGGCGTCGTGGAGGCCCTCGGGCTCGCTCGGGGGCTGGTGGCGGTCGTCGAGGGGGGCGGCCATTCAGCGCCCCCTCTCGCCGGCCGCGCTGGCCAGCAGCTCGGCGGCGTGGGTGCGGGCCGCGTCGCTGTCCGGCTGGCCCGACAGCATGCGGGACAGCTCGATCACGCGCTCGGGCTGGTCCAGGAGGTTGGCCTGGGACACGGTGGCGGCGTCGTCGCTCTGCTTGGCCACCCGAACCTGGGCGTCGGCGTAGGCCGCGACCTGGGGCAGGTGGGTCACCACCAGCACCTGGTGCTCGCCCGCCAGCCGGGCCAGGGAGCGGCCCACCGCGAGCGCGGCCGCGCCGCCGATGCCGGCGTCGACCTCGTCGAAGACCAGGGTGGGCGGGGCTCCGGTGAGCACGAGCCTCAACGCGAGCATGGTGCGGGCCAGTTCGCCACCCGAGGCCACCTTGGCCAGCGGCAGGGGCGGCGTCCCGGGGTTGGCGGCGAGGAGGACCTCCACGTCGTCGCCGGGGTCGTCGCCCCGCACCTCGATGGCGACCTGGGCCTTGGGCATGGCCAGCTCCGCCAGGTTGGCCTGGATCCGCTCGGCCAGCACGGGCGCGGCCGCCCGGCGGGCGGCGGCCACCACCGCGGCCGCGGCCGCCTCGACCTTGCGGGCCTCGATCAGCGCGGCGTCCAGCTCGGCGGCGCGGCGGTCGTGGTCCTCGAGCTGGGCCAGCCGGGCCCGCAGCCGCTCGCCCTCGGCGAGCACGTCGGCCAGCGTGTCCCCGTACTTGCGGCGCAGGTCGTGGAGCAGCTGGCGGCGCTCGCGCACGGCGTCGAGCCGGGCCGGGTCCTCGTCGATGGACTCGCCCACGGCCCGCAGCTCGGCCGCCACGTCGGTGAGCTCGGCGGCCAGCGCCCTCAGCCGGGTCTCGGCGTCGCGGAACGGGGCCCGGCCGGCGACCGCGGCCACCGCCGCGCCGAGCGCGTCCGACGCCGAGGCGGCCGCGTCGGACGTGCCGTTGCCGTCACCGTCGCCGCTGAGCGCGGCCAGGGCGCCGGCCGCCGCGGCCCGGTGGGCGGAGGCGTCGGCCAGCAGGTCCTCCTCGGCCTCGAGCCGCTCGTCCTCGTCCGGGCCCTCCAGGGCGGCGCCGTCGATCTCGGTCGCCTGGTAGCGCACGAGGTCGAGCTCCCGGGCCCGGGCCCGCTCGTCGCCGCCCAGCGCGGTGAGCTCGTCGACCACGTGGGCCACGTCGTAGCGGGCGCCCCGCAGCGGGTCGAGGTCGACGCCGCCGAAGCGGTCGAGCGATTCCCGCTGCGCGGCCGGGTGGAGCAGGGACTGGTGCGCGTGCTGGCCGTGCAGGTCGACCAGGGCGGCCCCCAGCGCGGCGAGCTCGCCCGCGGTCGCCAGCCGGCCGTCGATGTAGGCCCGGCTGCGGCCGTTGCGGGGGATGGCGCGCGACAGCACGACCTCGCTCGGCTCGCCGCCGTCGGCCGGATCGTCCGGCCGCAGGAAGCGGCCCTCGACCCACGCCTCGTCGGCGCCGGTGCGCACGAGCATCGGGTCGGCCCGGCCGCCCACCAGCAGCTCGATGGCGTCCACGACCATGGTCTTACCCGCGCCGGTCTCGCCTGTGACCGCGGTCATGCCCGCGCCCAGGACGAGGCGCAGCTCGGGGATGACTCCCAGGTCACGCACGGCCAGCTCTAGGAGCACGTCGTCCTCCCCAGTGCGCCGCTCACCGGTCGCTCAACCCGAACTTGGCCTTGAGGATCCGCATGAAGTCGCGCGGCCCGAAGGCGACGAAACGGGCGGACAGCGAGGCGGCCGTGCAGGTCACGGCGTCGGATGGCTTCAGCGTGCCCAGGTTGTGCCCGTCGACCGACAGGGTCGCCGGCCGGTCCCCCGCGACCTCGATGCGGACGAGGGCGGACGGGTCGAGCACGAGTGAGCGGTCGAAGAGCATGTGGGGTGAGACAGGGGTCATCAACAGGCAGCGATGAGTCGGTTCGACGATCGGTCCCCGCGCCGAGAACGCGTACGCCGTCGACCCCGTCGGGGTGGCGACGATCAAGCCGTCAGCAGCGTACGGGGTGAACGTCTCACCGTCGATGCTGACACCCAGGCGCACCGTATGTCCCATCGGGGTCTTCTCCAGCACCGCCTCGTTGAGCGCCACGAACGAGCGACCGTCGCTGGTGTGGCGCATCGTGGCCGGCTGGCGCCCGGACGAGTCGGTGAAGGGCTCGAAGCCCGGGGCGTCGATCGTGACCCGGAGCAGCATGCGCTCCTCGACCTCGTAGGACCCGGCCAGGAAGCGCTTGAGCGCCATCCGCAGCCCGGGGGGCTCGACCTCGGTCAGGTAGCCGAGCTGGCCCACGTTGACGCCGACGACGGGCACGCCCTCGGCGGCCACCAGGTCCACGGTGCGCAGCATCGTGCCGTCGCCGCCGAGGCTGACGGCCAGGTCGAGGCCGCGGCCGAACTCCTCCTCGGCGCAGCCGTGGTCCGCCAGGTCGGCGATGCCCGCGTCGCGCAGCGGCAGGCGCACCTCGTGGCCCCGCTCGTGGAGCCACTCGACGGCGTCGCGCGCCAGCTCGGCGGCCTGGGCGCGCTCGTGGTGGAGGATCATCCCGATGACGGCCATGGCGTCCTAGCGGCCGGCGCGCGCCACGGCGTCGTCGACGACGGGGCCGAGGTCGACGGGTCCGGGCGCGCGCGCCGGGGCTGTGCGGGCGTGGACGAGGAACTCGACGTTCCCGCCCGTGCCGGTGATCGGGGAAACCATCGCATCCATGATGGCGGCTCCGCGCCCGTCCAGCGCGTCAAGCACGTCCTCGAGCACCCGGCGCCACACCGCGGGCTCCCGGATCACGCCCCGCCCCCGCGACGCTTCGCGCCGCCCGGCCTCGAACTGAGGCTTGACCAGCAGGACCAGATCCGCCCCCGGTGACGCCAGCTCGACGATGTTGCCGAGCACGGTCCGCAACGAGATGAAGGACAGGTCGGCGACCACGAGAGCGAACGGCTCACCCAGGTCACCGCCGTGGAGCTCCCGCACGTTGAGCCGCTCCCGGCTGTCGACCCGGGGATCGGCCCGCAGACGCTCGTGCAGCTGGTCGTGCCCCACGTCGACGGCCACGACCACCGCAGCCCCCCGCTGCAGCAGGCAGTCGGTGAACCCCCCGGTCGACGCCCCCACATCCAGCGCCCGCACCCCTGTCGGATCGATGCGGAAGCGGTCGAGCGCCCCGTCGAGCTTGTCCCCGCCCCGCGACACGAACCGCGGCCGTTCGGTCACGAGCACCGCCTCGTGCGGCGCCACGAGCCGGGACGGCTTCAGCGCCGGCGCCCCGTCCACGGTGACGAGCCCGGCATCCACGGCCTCGCGCGCGCTCGACCGGCTGCTGGCAAGCCCCCGGCGGACCAGCTCGGCGTCCAGCCGGCGGCGGACAGGCGGCGTCGCAAGCTCCCGCGTCTAGCCGGCGGACGAGCCGCCCGCCTTGCGGGCGGGAGCCTTCTTCGCCGCGCCCGCCTTGGCGGACCCGCCGGCCTTCTTCGCGGAGCCGGAGGCCTTCTTCGCCGTCCCGGTCGCCTTCTTCGCCGTCGCCGCGCTTGTCCTCTTGGCCGAGCCTGCGGCCTTCTTGGCGGACCCGCCGGCCTTCTTCGCCGTCGCCGCGCCCGTCTTCCTGGCTGAGCCAGCGGCCTTCTTGGCGGACCCGCCGGCCTTCTTGGCTGAGCCGGCCGCCTTCTTGGCTGAGCCGGTCGCCTTCTTGGCCGAGCCGGTCGCCTTCTTCGCCGTCGCCGCGCCCGCCTTCTTGGCGGAGCCGGTGGCCTTCTTGGCTGAGCCAGTGGCCTTCTTGGCTGAGCCAGCGGCCTTCTTGGCTGAGCCGGTGGCCTTCTTGGCGGACCCGGTCGCCTTCCTGGCGGTCGTCCCGCTCGACTTCTTGGCCGAGCCGGCGGCCTTCTTGGCTGAGCTGGCGGCGGCCGTGGTGGGGGTGGCGTTCCTGGCGGGGCCGGCCGCGGTC
>DATBGF010000557.1:0-7163 GCA_036558145.1 Acidimicrobiales bacterium | reverse complement strand
CGGGCGCCCTCGGCCGCCAGGCGGCGGGTCGACGCCAGGCCGATCCCGCTGCCGCCGCCGGTCACGACCACGACCCGATCCTGCAGGCGGCTCACGTCTCGCTCCTGTCCACTGCGAGACTCACGTCTCGCTCCTGTCCGTGTTGATGAACACGTTCTTGACCTCGGTGAACGCCTCCAGGGCGTCGGGGCCCAGCTCCCGGCCGAGGCCCGAGCGCTTGAAGCCGCCGAACGGCGTCCAGTACCGCACCGAGGAGTGCGAGTTGACCGAGAGGGTGCCGCTCTCGACGCCCCGGGCGACCCGCAGCGCCCGGCCGACGTTCTCGGTCCAGATCGACCCCGACAGCCCGTAGGGCGTGTCGTTGGCCAGGCGGATCGCATCGTCCTCGTCCGAGAACGGGACCACCGCCACCACCGGGCCGAACACCTCCTCGCGGAACACGGCGTCCGCGGGCCCGACCGGGGCCAGGACCGTGGGCGGGAACCAGAAGCCGGGCCCGTCGGGGGCGTGGCCCCGGAACGCCACCGGGGCGCCGTCGGGTACGAACGACGCGACCCGCTCCCGGTGCTCGGCCGAGATCAGCGGCCCCATCTCGGTGGCCTCGTCGGCCGGATCGCCCACCCGGACCAGACCTACCGCCGTCTCCAGCAGGCCCAGGAAGCGGTCGTGCACCGAGCGCTCGACGAGGATCCGGGACCGGGCGCAGCAGTCCTGGCCGGCGTTGTCGAACACGGACGCGGGCGCGCTGGCCGCGGCCCGCTCCAGGTCGGCGTCGGCGAAGACGATGTTGGCGCTCTTGCCGCCCAGCTCCAGGGTGAGCCGCTTCACGTGGGTGGCGCAGCCGGCCATGATCCCCTGGCCCACCTCGGTCGAGCCGGTGAAGACGATCTTGCCCACGTCGGGGTGGTCGACCAGGCGGGTGCCGACCACGCCGCCCTGGCCCGGCACCACCTGGAGCACGCCCTCGGGCAGCCCGGCGGCCAGGGCCAGCTCGCCGAGCCGCAGCGCGGTGAGCGGGGTCAGCGAGGCGGGCTTGAGCACCACCGTGTTGCCGGCCGCCAGCGCCGGGGCCAGGCCCCAGCCCGCGATCGGCAGCGGGAAGTTCCAGGGGACGATGACCCCCACCACCCCGATCGGCTCGCGGAACGTGACGTCCAGCCCGCCGGGCACGGGGATCTGGCGGCCGAACAGCCGCTCGGGCGCGGCCGAGTAGTAGAGCAGGACGTCGCGCACGTTGCCCGCCTCCCAGCGGGCGTTGCCGACCGTGTGGCCCGAGTTGGCGACCTCCAGCGCCGCCAGGTGCTCGATGTCGCCGTCCACCGCCTCGGCGAAGCGGCGCAGCAGCCGGGCCCGGTCGGTGGGTGACACCGCCCGCCAGGACGGCGAGGCGGCGCGGGCGCGGGCGATGGCCTCGTCTGTGGCATCGGCCGACGTGTGGGGGACCACGTCGACCACCTGCTCGGTGGCGGGGTTGAGGAGAGTGGCCGCCCCGCCGGTCACGCGGCCGCCACCAAGGCCCGGAAGAGGCGCTGATCGTCGCCTTCCTCCGGGTGCCACTGGACGGCGACGGCGAAACGCCGCCCGGCCACCACGGCGGCTTCGATGGTGCCGTCGTCGGCCCAGCCCACGGCTTCGACGTCGCGGCCCAGCCGGCGGAGGGACTGGTGGTGGTAGCACGACACCTTCACCTCGGCCCCGAGGATGGCCGCCACCGCGCTGCCCGGCGCGAGCCGCACCGTCACGGCGCCGAACACGCCCGGCTCCGGGAGGTGGGCGGCATGGCCCACGATGGCGGGCAGGTGCTGATCGAGCGTCCCGCCCAGGGCCACGTTCAGCACCTGGGCCCCCCGGCAGATGGCGAGCAGCGGCAGGTCGCGGTCGAGGGCCGCGAGCGCCAGTGCCGACTCCCAGGCGTCCCGGTCGGGCCGGGGCGGCTGGGTGGCCGGGTCCCGGCCGGCGTCGTAGCGGCCGGGGTCGACGTCGGCGCCGCCGGTCAGGATCAGCGCGTCGAGCCCGTCGAGCGCCCGCCCGGCCGCGGCCGGATCGGCCGGCGGCAGCAGGACCGCCAGGCCGCCGGCACCGGCCACGGCGGTGACGTAGGAGTGGGGGAGCAGGGCGGCGGGCCGGTCCCACGCTCCCCAGCGGGCCGGCTCCACGTACGTGGGCAGCCCGACGCGGGGCAGCGCCTCAGAGGCGCTCGAACCCACGGCGCAGCTCCCAGTCGGTGACGGCGGCATCGAACGCAGCCTGCTCCACGCGCGCCGCGTTGAGGTAATGCGCCACCACGTCCTCGCCGAACGCCTCCCGGGCCACCTTGGAGTCGCCGAACGCGGCCGCAGCCTCGCGCAGCGTGGTCGGGACCCGGGATCGATCGGTCTCGTGGTAGGCGTTGCCCACGAACGCCGGCTCCAGCGGCAGCTCGTTGTCGATGCCGTGCAGGCCGGCGGCCACCATGGCCGCCACCGCCAGGTAGGGGTTGACGTCCCCGCCCGGCACCCGGCTCTCGACCCGCAGGCTCTCGCCGTGGCCCACGACCCGCAGCGCGCAGGTCCGGTTGTCCAGGCCCCAGGCGATCGTCGTGGGGGCGAAGCTCCCGTCCGCGTAGCGCTTGTAGGAGTTGATGTTGGGCGCGGCGAAGAGGGTCAGCTCCCGCACGCAGGCGAGCTGGCCGGCCAGGAAGTGCTCCATGAGCGGGGAGAACCCATGGTCACCCTCCCCGGCCAGCACTGGCTCGCCGTCTGGGGTGCGGAGGCTGAGGTGGATGTGGCAGGAGTTGCCCTCGCGCTCGTCGAACTTGGCCATGAACGTGATGCTCATGCCCTCCTGCGCCGCGATCTCCTTGGCCCCCGTCTTGTAGAGGACGTGGTTGTCGCAGGTGGTGAGGGCCTCGGCGTAGCGGAAGGCGACCTCGTGCTGGCCGAGGTTGCACTCGCCCTTGGCCGACTCGACGAACATGCCGGCGCCGGTCATGCCGTTGCGGACGCGGCGCAGCAGGTGCTCGATCCGGGCGGTCCCGGCCAGGGAGTAGTCGACGTTGTACTGGTTGGCGGGCTGGAGGTCGCGGTAGTTGCGGGCCCACGCGTCCTCGTAGGTGTCCTTGAACACGATCAGCTCGAGCTCCGTGCCGACGTGCGCCACCAGGCCCCGCTCGGCCAGCCGGTCGAGCTGGCGCCGCAGGATCTGGCGGGGCGAGGCCGCTACCGGCGAGCCGTCCTCCCACTCGACGTCGCAGTGGACCAGGGCGGTGCCTTCGTGCCACGGCACCGGCCGCAGCGTGGCCAGGTCGGGCCGCAGCACGAAGTCGCCGTAGCCCTTGTCCCACGAGGACATCGCGTAGCCGTCGACCGTGTTCATCTCGACGTCCACGGCCAGCAGGTAGTTGCAGGCCTCGGCCGCGTGCGCCAGCACCTCGTCGAGGAAGTAGCGGGCGTGGCAGCGCTTGCCCTGCAGCCGGCCCTGCATGTCGGCCATGGCCAGCAGCACCGTGTCGATGCTGCCGGCCTCGGCCTGCTCGCGCAGCCGCTCGACCGTGAGGGCCGGCCCGGTCACGTCACACCTGTCCGAGGTCGGCTTCGATGGCGGCCAGCTCCTCCGGGGTGCCCTGGACCTTGGGGCCGGCGAACCACTTGCGGGCTGACACCAGCCACCAGATCCCGGCGAAGCCGAGCACGACCAGCACCGCCACCGGCGTGTAGTTGAACGTCGTGCGGTCGATCGGGTTCACCTGCGGCAGCATGAACAGCACGGTGATGAACGCGACCCACACCACCGCGGTGATGCCGATGGGCCGGCTCCAGCGGCCCAGGTTCCACGGCCCGGCCTGGAAGTTCTCGCCCTGGCGGAGGCGCAGGAACGTCGGCAGCACGTAGGCGATGTAGAGCCCGATGACCGCGATGGAGGTGACGGCGGCGTACGCGGTCACGTTCCACAGGTAGGGCAGGCCCAGGATGAACGCCCCCGCGGCCGCCAGCCAGATGGCGTTGGTGGGCGTCCGGGTCCGCTTGTTCAGCTTGTGCCAGAAGCCCGACGCGGGCAGGGCGCCGTCTCGGGCGAAGGCGTAGATCATCCGGGAGTTGGCCGTCACCGACGACATCCCGCAGAAGAACTGGGCGCCGACCACGATGACCAGCAGCAGCTTGCCGCCGGTGTTGCCGATGGCGTCGATGAAGATCTGCGCCGGCGGCACGCCCGTGGCGCTGTTCAGCGCGCCGTCGTAGGACTGGATGGCGTAGGTCACGCCGATCAGCAGCACCCAGCCGGCCACCAGGGACACGAGGATCGACATGACGATGCCCCGCGGCCCGGACACGTCGGCGCCGTGGGTCTCCTCGGTCATGTGGGCCGAGGCGTCGTAGCCGGTGAAGGTGTACTGGGCCAGCAGCAGGCCGAGGAGGACCACGTAGGCGGTCGAGCCCCAGCCGGTGTTGTTGACGAACTTGGTGAACACGAAGTCGGCCGACTGGTGGCTGTCGGGCAGGATCACCAGCGCGCCGACGATGACGATCACGCCCAGGATGTGCCACCACACGCTGATGTCGTTGAGCAGCGCCACGAGCCGCACGCCGAACGTGTTGAGCAGGCCGTGGGCGATCAGGATCAGCCCGAACAGGAAGATCGTGTGCCCCGGTGTGGCCGCGAAGTCGAACTGCAGGTCGAGCAGCGCGTTGAGGAAGAACGCGGTGCCGAAGTCGATGCCCGCGGTCACCGCCACCTGGCCCAGGAAGTTGAACCAGCCGGTGAACCACGACCACGCCGGCCCGTTGCGCGGCGCCAGCTTGGCCGACCAGTAGTAGAGGCCGCCCGCGGTCGGGTAGCTGGAGCACACCTCGGCCATGGCCAGGCCCACGAACAGCGTCATCATCCCGACGAACGGCCAGCCCCAGACGATGACGGCCGGCCCGCCGGTGTTCATGCCGAACCCGTAGAGGGTCAGGCAGCCCGACAGGATCGAGATGATGGTGAACGAGACCGCGAAGTTGGAGAAGCCCGACATCGAACGGTCGAGCTCCTGGGCGTAGCCCAACTCGTGCAACCGGCTGCGGTCCGCCGATGCGGTGCTGGTCTCGTCGCCGGTGGTCGTGGCGCTGGTGATGGCCCCGTCCGTCGCGGTGCCGGCCGCGTCAGGTGGGCGGCCCTCGTCGATCGTCATCCCCTTGCCCCCCTTCGTCCCACCCGCTCCGACCGGGCGGTGGGGGGTATTGGATCACGATTAGCCCATTTCCGCTACCAACAGTTCGATGACGTCAGCCCTTCTGGTACACGCGGATCCAGTCGATCTGGAACTCGGCGGGGAACTTGGCGTCGTCGATGCCGTAGCGGCCGGCCCAGCTCCCGCCCACCGCCAGGTTCAGCAGGACGTGGGCGGGCGCCGCCTGCTGGCCGCCGTTCTCGACCCAGCGGTAGTTCTCGCAGGCCGTCTTGACGCCGTCGAGGAAGTAGCAGACGTTGTTCGCCGTCCACTCGACCGACACCTCGACCCAGACGCCGCGCAGGTCACGGCCCGCGTGGTAGTTGCTCCAGGTCCGGTCGAACCCGGGGGCGGTGAACGTGTAGTCGGTGGTCCCGCCGGTGGTCTGGGCCCCCTTGACGATCGCGGCCTGGTGGAGCATGTCGATGCGGTCGTCGCGGCCGTTGTAGGCGCCGTCGAAGATGTCGATCTCGGGCGGCCAGGTGGTCGACCCGTCCGGGCGGCGGTCGGAGTTGAGCCAGAATGCCGGCCACGTGCCGACCACGTCGGGCATGAGCACCCGGGCGGTGATGTAGTACGAGCGGCTGGCCGTGGGCCGGAACGTCTGCTTGGAGCGGATCATCGCCGACTCGTAGAACGCCTTGTTCGGATCGTCGGGGCGGGTCCGGGTGGCCCGCAGGTGCAGGATCCCGCCGCTCTCGACGTGCATCTGCTCCTTGGCGGCGTTGGTGTCGCGGTAGCGCTCCTGCTCGTCGTTGAGCCAGTCGAGCGTGCCGTCGCCGTTGCGGGAGCAGGCGGCGTCGGGCACCTGGAGCGCGGGCCCGCCGCCGTAGATGTAGCGGGTGCACCAGAGGCTGCGGTCGAGCTGGGTGCCGTCGAACTCGTCGGAGAACGCCAGCGTGTAGCCCTCGGGATGCGTGTCGCACCCGGCGGCCACGATGGGCGACACCAGGGCGAGCAGGGTGAGGACGCGAAAGGTCAGGCGGCTGCGCACGATTCCATTCCCCCGAGCAGTACGTGTCCGCCCTGCGGGCGACACGTTAGGTCAGGACAGGAACCCGCGCAGGAGGGCCGCCGTGCCCTGGAGGTGCTCGTCCACCGAGGCCCGGGCCGCGTCGGGCTCGCCGGCCAGGATGGCGTCGACGATCGTGCGGTGCTGGACCCGGGAGTGCTCGATGTTGGGCGCCAGCACCGGGATCTGGTCGAGCAGGTCGTTGATCCGCATGCGCACGTCGGCGACGGCCGCGGCGAGGGAGGCCGAGCCGGTGACCTCGGCGATGGCCAGGTGCAGGCGGGAGTCCAGCTGCCGGTAGGCGCCCCGCTCGGCCTCGTCGCACTCGGCCAGCGTGTCGACGAGGTGGCGGCGCTCGTCGTCGCTCAGGTCCCGGCGGGCCGCGGCCTCGGCCGCCCCGCACTCCAGGACCGACCGCAACGTGAGCGCGTCCTCCAGGTCGGACCCGCGCGGCGGGCGGGCGGGGACGATCTCGTCCGCCCCCGGCGTGGGCTGGTAGATCACGAACGTGCCGCCCGAACGGCCCCGGCGGGACTCGACGAAGCCGGCCTGCTCCAGCTCGCGGATGGCGTCGCGCAGCGTGGCCCGGCTCACCCCCAGCCGCAGCGCCAGCTCGCGCTCGGCCGGCAGCCGCTCGCCTGCGGTGACGACGCCCAGCTTGATGGCGTGCAGCAGCCGCTCGACCGTCTCCTCGAAGGCGTTGCCGGTCCGGATGGGACGGAAGACGGCATCGACCGCGAGCGACATCTGGCCACCCTACGAGGCCGGCCGGCACTCACAACAGCTGAACGCCCACCGCGGTCGTCGCCACCAGGGCCAGGCCCAGCGCCAGCTGCTGGAGGCCGACGACCTTGGCCGGCGACGGCGGGCGGCGGGACCACCACCAGTGGAGGCCGGCGGCGCCGAGGACGACGGCGGCGCCGAGGGCGAGCCGCAGGTCCAGGGCGACCGCCACGAGCGCCA
>DATBGF010000556.1:0-2251 GCA_036558145.1 Acidimicrobiales bacterium | reverse complement strand
TCCAGTCCTGGCACGATGGTCGGCCATGTTGTCGGTCCGCGGGCTCACCATCGATGTCGGCGGCACCCTCGTCGTCGAGGGCGCCGGCTTCACCGTGCGCGCCGGCGACCGGGTCGGGCTCGTCGGGCGCAACGGCGCGGGCAAGACCTCGCTGCTCAAGGTGCTGGGCGGGATGGCCGAGCCCAAGGCCGGCGTCATCCAGCGGCCCGACGGCTTCGGCTACCTGCCCCAGGATCCCCGGCTCGACGTCATGGCGCCCGACGTCACCCCGGTCAGCCACGTGCTGGGCGGGCGGGGCCTCGACGAGCTGGCGGCCCGCATGGACGAGCTGCACCGCAAGATGGAGGCCCAACCGGGCGACGAGCGGCTGGTGGCCCGCTGGAGCCGGGCGCACGACGCCTTCGAGCACGCGGGTGGCTACGCGGCCGAGTCGGAGGCCCGCACGCTGCTGGCGGGCCTGGGCCTGCGGGCGGACCGGGTCGACGGCTGGATCCGGGCCCTGTCCGGCGGGGAGCGCCGCCGGGTGGAGCTGGCCCGCATCCTGTTCTCCGGCAGCGACCTGCTCCTGCTCGACGAGCCCACGAACCACCTCGACAACGACGCCCGCGAGTGGCTGCTCGACTTCCTGCGGGCCTACCGGGGCGCGCTGGTCGTGGTCAGCCACGACCTGGAGCTGCTGGACGAGTCCATCACCCGGGTCCTGCACCTCGACCGGCCCGGCGAGGCGGACGTGGGCGAGGTCACCGAGTACAAGGGCACGTACTCCGAGTACAAGGTGGCCCGGGCCCGGGACGAGGCCCGGCGGGCCAAGATCGCCGCTCGCCAGCAGTCCGAGATCGCCCGCCTCCAGACGCTGATCGACCGCTGGGGCGCCAAGGCCAGCAAGGCGGCTTTCGCCAAGTCCCTGGAGACCCGCATCGAGCGGATCCGCCGCGACGGCGTCGAGGCGCCGACCGCCCGACGGGGCCTGCGGCTGCGGCTGCCGGACCCGCCGCCGTCGGGCCGCACCGCGCTCACGGCCCACGGCCTCACCAAGTCCTACGGGGACGGGCCGCCGGTGTTCGAGCACCTGGCGTTCGAGGTGGGCCGGGGCGAGCGGCTGCTGGTGCTGGGGCTCAACGGTGCGGGCAAGACGAGCCTGCTGCGCATCCTGGCCGGCGAGTCCGAGGCCGACCGGGGCGCACTCACCTGGGGCCACCAGGTCAGCGTCGGCTACTACGCCCAGGAGCACGAGGGCATCCGGGCGGGCGCCTCGGTGCTCGAGCACATGGCCGAGGCCTCGCCCGGCCAGTCCGATCAGATCCGGCGGCGGCTGCTCGGCATGTTCGGGCTGTCGGGCGACAAGGTCCACCAGGACGCGTCCACGCTGTCGGGCGGCGAGAAGACCAAGCTCGCCCTGTCGCTGCTGGTGGCCGGGCGGCACAACCTCCTGCTGCTCGACGAGCCGACCAACAACCTCGATCCCCCGTCACGCGAGGCGGTGGCCGCCGCCCTGGCCAGCTGGGGCGGGACGATGGTGATCGTGAGCCACGACGTGGGCTTCGTGCGCGACCTCGCCCCCGATCGGGCGCTGCTCATGCCCGACGGCGACCTCGACCACTGGTCCGACGACCTCCTGGACCTGGTCGAGCTGGCCTGATCGAGGCGGTACGGTCGGCGTCCGCATGGACGTCCACCTCGTCGACGGCACCTACGAGCTGTTCCGCTACCACTTCGCCCCCAACAACCGGGACACGGAGAAGGGCGCCACCATCGGCGTACTGGGCACGCTGCTGCAGCTGGTCTCGGACGGGGCCACCCACGTGGGCGTGGCCACGGACCACATCATCGAGTCGTTCCGCAACGACCTGTGGCCCGGCTACAAGTCCTCGGTGGGGATGCCGCGGGAGCTGCTGGCCCAGTTCCCGCTGGTGGAGGCGGCCATGCAGGTGGCCGGGTTCGTGGTGTGGCCCCAGGTCACCCACGAGGCCGACGACGGCATGGCCGCGGCGGCGGTCATGGCCGCGGCCGACGAGCGGGTCGAGCGGGTGGTGATCTGCACGCCCGACAAGGACCTCGGCCAGTGCGTGGGCGGCAAGGTGATCCAGCTCGACCGGCGCAAGGGCCAGTACTTCGACGCCGCGGGCGTGGAGGAGCGGCTGGGCGTACCGCCGGCCTCGATCCCCGACCTGCTGGCCTTGGTGGGCGACTCGGCCGACGGGTTCCCGGGCCTGCCGGGCTGGGGCGCCAAGTCGGCCGCCGCAGTGCTGCG
>DATBGF010000555.1:0-1655 GCA_036558145.1 Acidimicrobiales bacterium | reverse complement strand
CGAGGTCGCCCGGGGCGCGGCGGCCATCGTGCTCAGCCTGCCCGACGGGCACGCGTCCGAGCAGGTGGCGGAAGGCATCGCGGCCGCAACCGGCCGGCTCACGACCTGCGTGGTGGACACGTCCACCGTGGGCGTGGCCGCCGCCCGCGCCATCGACGTCCTGCTGGCCGACGTCGGGGTCGCCTACGTCGACGCTCCCGTGTCCGGCGGCGTCGCCGGGGCCCGCGCCCGCACCCTGGGGGTGATGTCCGCCGCCCCCGACGCGGTGTGCGAGATGATCGAGCCCGTGCTCGCCGGCCTGAGCGACCGCCGCCGCCACGTCGGCGTCCAGGCCGGGATGGCCCAGGCCCTCAAGCTGGCCAACAACTTCCTGTCCGCCGTGGCCCTGGCGGCCACCAGCGAGGCCGTCGCCTTCGGCCGCTCGGTCGGGCTCGACCTGGCCACGATGCTCGACGTCCTGAACGCGTCGAGCGGGCAGAGCGCGGCCAGCCGCGACAAGTTCCCCGACCACGTCCTCACCGGCCGCTACGCCGCGGGCTTCACCAACGACCTGATGGCCAAGGACCTCCGGCTCTACCTGCACGCGGTCGAGGCGGAGGGCGGCCCCGCCGTCCTCGGCCCCCTCACCGCCGCGGTGTGGGACCGGTTCGCGGCCGCCGAGCCCGGCGCCGACTTCACTCGCATCTACCCCTTCGTGGAGGCCCAGTGACCACCTCGCGCATCCCGCCCTTGGCCCCCGGGAAGTGGCCGCCCGAGATGCGGGACGCCCTCGCCGCCCTGCGCCCGCCCGAGCCCCGGCATCCGCTGCCCGAGCGGGGCGGCGACCGTCCCAAGGGCCTCAACGTGCTGGGGACGCTGGCCCACCACCCGGCGCTGACCCACGCCTACCACACCTACAACGGCCACGTGCTGTTCGCGACGACCCTGTCGGAGCGCCAGCGCGAGCTGCTCGTGCTACGGGTGGCCGCCGTGCGCCAGTGCGAGTACGAGTGGCGCCAGCACGTCGTGCTGGGCCGGAGCGTGGGCCTCGACGGCGACGACATCGCCCGCATCGCCGAAGGCCCGGGGGCGGACGGCTGGTCGCCGCTGGAGGCGGCCATGCTGGCGGCGGTGGACGAGCTGCTGGCCGCCGCCGAGATCACCGACGCCACGTGGGCGGAGCTGGCCGCCGGGCTGGACCGGCAGCAGCTCATGGACCTGGTGTTCACCGTGGGCGCCTGCGACGTGCTGGCCATGGCGCTCAAGTCGTTCCGGGTGGAGCTGGACGACGACCTCCGGGACCGTGCGTAGCCGAGCCACCAGCGCGTCGCACCAGTTTGCCTCTCCGATCCTGAGAATATAGTTTCCGGGTATGTGGCACGAGGAACGCCTGCTCGTCGGCGGCGAGCTCGTCCCCGCCGAGGGGAACCGGACGTATCCGACCATCGACCCGACCACGGGCGAGCCACTGGGCGAGGCCGCCGACGCCTCGGTCGGTGACGCCCGCCGGGCCGTCGAGAGCGCCCGCAAGGCGTTCGACACGACGACCTGGGCGACGGATCAGGCCTTCCGGGCCGCCTGCCTGCGCCAGCTGCACGATGCGCTGATCGCCAACCAGGAGGACCTGCGGTCGCTCCTGATCGCCGACAACGGCCTGCCGTTCATGCTCACGCAGG
>DATBGF010000554.1:0-1784 GCA_036558145.1 Acidimicrobiales bacterium | reverse complement strand
CACCCTGACCTACACCCTGGTCACCGCCGTGGTGATCATCCCCTATGTGCTCATCGTCCCCGCCGCCGGCCGCCTCGCCCAAGGCTCGGGCAGCCTGGCCGTGGCCGCCGCCACCCTGGCCGCCGTCGCCCTCTTCCAACCCCTGCGCCGCCGCGTCCAGGACCTGGTCGACCGGCGCTTCAACCGCCGCCGCTACGACGCCGCCCGCACCGTCGAGCAGTTCGCGGCCCGCCTGAGGGACCAGGTCGACCTGCAGGCGCTCCATGGCGAGCTGCTGGCCGTGGTCGACCAGACCATGCAGCCGGCGGCGGCGTCGCTGTGGCTGCGCCCGGTCAGCGGCCCGGCGGCGCCGCCGAGGGGATGAGGTCGAGCCGCCCGCTCAGGACGCGACGTCGACGACCACCCGGGGCGGGCCGGTGAGCTCGAGCACGCGGAAGCCGGCGCGGTGGTCGACGCCGATGCCGACGCGGACCACGCTTTCCCAGTCCTCGGCCAGGCCGAGCTGGCGGACCTGGGGGAGGGCCGGGGTGAGCTTGTCGGGGATGGTCTGGGTGCCGGCGCGGTAGCCGTCGCTGGCCGTGCCGTTGACGGTGGCCTCGATGAGCGCGTTGCCCTCTAGGGTCAGGGACTCGTCGTCGCTTTCGCCGAGGAAGATCTCCCGGACGTATTCGATCCGGTAGCCCGGGACCCTGCTCCCCTTGAACTCGAACACGACCCGGTCGTAGCCCGGGTGGCTGGCGGCGCGGACGGTGGCGAGCTTGGCCGTGGGGCCGTCGGCGACGTCATGGCCGCCGGGGCCGTGCTTGGCCGTGGTCGACCAGGCGGGGGCGGCGGCCGCGGTCGTGGTGGTCGCCGCCGGGGCCGCGGTGGTGGCCGTGGCGGTCGTGGCCGCCGGGCCGGCCTGGCCGGGCGCGTCCGAGCCGCCGCCGCAGGCGGCCAGGGCCAGGGTCGTCAGGACGAGCAGTCCGGCGACCCGGCGGGCCCGTTCAGTCGTAGGGGTGCCCGTGGTCGTGGATGTGCGCCTCCTGCAGGTGCTCGCTCTCGGGGTCGGTGTGGGGCTCGTGGCTGTGCTTGACCTCGGCGTGGTTGTGCTCGTGCCGGTGGCGGGACAGCTCATGCTCCCACGTCTCGCCGTGGCGCAGGTAGTGGGTCACGTGCAGGTGGTCGTGGTGGTGGACGGTGGCCTCGTGGCGGTGCTCGTCCATGGCCGGGTGCACCTCCTGATGGCGGTCAGGCGACGATCTGGAGCGGGTGCTCGAGGGTGGACTTGAGCTGCTGGAGGAAGCCGGCACCGGTGGCCCCGTCCAGGGCCCGGTGGTCGATCGACAGGGTGAGGCGCATCCGGCGGCGGACCTCGACCCCCTCGTCGGTCGCCACCGGCTCGGCCAGGGCCGCCCCCACGGCCAGGATGGCCGCCTCGGGCGGGTTGATCACGGCCGTGAACTGCTCGATCCCGAACATGCCGAGGTTCGACACGGTGAAGGTGCCGCCCGACAGCTCCGGCGGGGTGATCTTGCCCTCGCGCACCTTCTCGGCCAGCTCGCGGACGCTGCGCGAGATCTCGCCGAGCGACTTCTTGTCGGCGTCGAACACGGTCGGGACCACGAGCGCGTCCTGCGCCGCGACGGCCACCCCGATGTTGATGCGCGAGTAGAGCTCGAACTTGCCGTCGCGGTAGGCGGCGTTCACGCGCGGGTGGTCGCGCAGCGCCAGCGCGCAGGCGCGGACGATCATGTCGTTGAACGACGGCGCGCGCTCGGTCATGGACTTGAGCTGCTGGCGCA
>DATBGF010000553.1:0-3611 GCA_036558145.1 Acidimicrobiales bacterium | reverse complement strand
CCGCTGGCCGCCATGAGCCAGCCCAGGTTGTCGCCCTGAACGCCCTTCTGGACGCCCACGCTCACGAGGTAGGGGCCGGCCAGCGTGGCCAGGGCGTTGCCCCCCACCAGGATCGTGCCCCAGACGATGCGCAGCCGCTGGGGCCGCAGCACCTTCCGGAACGTGAAGTCCGGAGCGGGCTTGGACTCCTCCGCCGGGTCGACGTCGGGCTCGTCGATGATGGGGGGCAGGGCCTCGATCTGGGCCAGGAGCTCGGGCGTGGGCGGATCGCTGAGGCGGGCGAAGCCCATCATCCCCATCCCGCCGCCGGCCGCTCCGCCGCCCATGTAGCCGACGCCCGCGGCCTGGCGGGCGGCGAGGTAACTCTGACGCTGGGTGTTGGCCAGGGCGCCGGCGTCGGCGTCGCGCTGGCGCCAGGCCGACGCGGTGACGCCGTCGGGACCGGGCTCGCCGTCACCGTTGCCGTGCCCGTTGCCATTGCCGTCGCCATCGCCGTCGCCGACCGTGACGAGCGCGTCCTCGGTGAGCGTGTCGAGGTCGTCGGGGCCGCCGAGGAGCAGGCGGTAGAGGCGGCAGCGCTCGACCAGCTCCTCGTGGGTGCCGCTGTCGACCACCTTGCCGCCGTCGAGCACGACGATGCGGTCGGCCAGGTTCAGCGTGGAGCGCCGGTGGGCCACGAGGATGGTGGTGCGGCCCCGCATCACCCGGCGCAGGGTCTCGTGGATCTCCTCCTCGGTGCGCACGTCGATGGACGAGGTGGCGTCGTCGAGCAGCAGCACCTGGGGGTCGGTCAGCAGGGCGCGGGCCAGGGCGATGCGCTGGCGCTGGCCGCCGGACAGGGTCAGGCCCCGCTCGCCCACCACGGTGTCGTAGCCCTCGGGCAGCGCCTCGATGAAGCCGTCGGCCTGGGCCCAGCGCGCCGCCCGGCGGATCTCCTCGTCGGAGGCGTCGGGCCGGCCGTAGCGCAGGTTGTCCCGGATGGTCTCGGAGAACAGGAAGCTCTCCTCGAACACCACCCCCAGGTGGCTGCGCAACGAGGTGAGCTGGAGGTCGCGCACGTCCACCCCGTCGAGGCGGATCGCGCCCGTCTGGGCGTCGTAGAACCGGGGCAGCAGCAGCGAGACCGTGGACTTGCCCGAGCCCGAGGCGCCCACCAGGGCCACGACCTCGCCCGGCGCCACCCGCAGGCTGAAGTGGTCGAGCACGGGCTCGGAGCGCAGGTAGCCGAAGCTGACGTCGTCGAAGACGACCTCGCCCCGCATGTCGTCGACGGCCCGGGCGTCGGGGTGCTCCACGACGTCGGGCGTCGAGTCCAGCAGCTCGAAGATGCGCTCGGCCGCGGCCCGGGCGCTCGACGCCACCACCAACATCCCGGCCACCTGGCGGACCGGCGCCACCAGCTGGAGCAGGTAGGTCTGGAAGGCGAGCAGCGTGCCCAGCGTGATCTCGCCGTTCATGGCCAGCCAGCCGCCGAAGGCGAGGATGGCCACCTGGGCCAGCGCCGGGACGGTCTGCATGACGGCCTGGCGCTTGGCCGAGATGCGGGCGTTGCGCATGCGGGCCCCGAACAGCCGGATGCCCGAGTCGGTGAGCTTGTCCAGCTCCCGGCTCTCCTGGCCGAAGCCCTTGACCACCCGGACGCCGCTGGTGGCCTCCTCGACCACGGTGGCCAGCTCGGCGGCCCGCTGCTGGGCGTCCCAGGACGACGGGTACACGGTCTTGCGCAGCCGCAGGGCCATGACCAGCAGGGTCGGCACGGTGACCAGGGCCACCGCGGTCAGCGGCGGCGACAGGTGGATCATGAAGGCCAGCGACAGGAAGAACAGCACGACGTTGCCGCTCATGAACGGCAGGAACCCGAGCAGCGTCTGCACGACCCGCACGTCGCTGTTGGCCCGCGACACCAACTGGCCCGACTGGAGCTCGTCGTGGCGGGCGAAGTCCAGCCTGTGCAGGTGGTCGTAGATGTCGTTGCGCATGTCGTACTCGACGTCGATGCCGAGCCGGCCGGCGCCGATGCGCCGGGCGAACGACAGCGCGAACCGGACCACGCCGAGCGCCAGCATGGCCACCAGCAGCGGGGCCAGCGGCTGGGCCGGGTGCCCGGTCGAGTCGGGGACGATGGCGTTGTCGACGACCGCCCGGATCAGCAGCGGCAGGACGGCGGTGATGACCATCCCGGCCAGCGCGGCCCCGAACACCAGCACCAGGTCCCGCGAGTGGTGGCGCATGTAGGGCCACATCCGCCGCAGCCACCCCACCTCGTCGCCGTTGTTATAACGGCCACCCCGGCCGTCGCTGGTGGCGTAGCCGGTCACGACCGCCCTCGCCTGGAAGCGCCGTTATTATAACGGCCATCCCCCGCCGGGTCGCCGGGCCTGCAGGGGTCGGACTTCCCGGCCACGAGGGCGCTCAGCACCGAGGGGCCGTTATTATAACGGCCGGACGCCGCCGGGTCGCCGGGCCTGCCGCCGTCCGACTGGCCGGTCCACGAGGGGCCCCGGCCCGAGGGGCCGTTATTATAACGGCGAGCTAGGCGACGGGTCCTGGGGGCGTGGCTCACGTGGAGGACTGGTTCACGAGGTCGGGGACCACCTTGCCCAGGTCCGCGGGGTCCCAGCGGGCGCCGTTGTCGACGCCGGGGCCCCTGCGCCAGCCCTCGGCGATGTTGATGCGGCCGCCGCTCACGAGGAAGACCTGGCCCGTGATGCCGGCCGACTCGGGGCTGGCCAGCCAGGTGACCAGTGGGGCGATGTTGTCGGCCGAGCGGGGGTCCCACTCGCCCTCGGCCGGCTCGGGACGACCGGCGGCGCGGGCCAGGTTCTCGGTCATGCGGGTGCGGGCACCCGGGGCGATGGCGTTGACGGTCACCCCGTGCTTGCCGAGCTCCTTGGCCGCGATGATCGACATGCTGGCGATGCCGGACTTGGCCGCCCCGTAGTTGGACTGCCCCGGGTTGGCGAACAGGCCCGACGTGGACGAGGTGTTGATGATGCGGGCGTCGTTGGTCTCGCCCGCCTTCGCCCGCTCGCGCCAGTACTCCGCCGCGTGCCGGGACGGGGCGAACGTGCCTTTGAGGTGCACGCGGATCACCGCGTCCCACTCGGCCTCGCTCATGTTGAACAGCATCCTGTCTCTCAGGATGCCCGCGTTGTTGACGAGAACGTCGAGCCCGCCGAACACCTCGACGGCCTGGTCGACCAGGCGCTTGGCCCCGTCGAAGTCGGCCACGTCGTCGGTGTTGGCGACCGCGACGCCCCCGGCCGCCTCGATCTCGTCCACCACGGCCTGGGCCGGGCCCTTGTCGGACCCGTCGCCGCTCATCGAGCCGCCGAGGTCGTTCACCACCACGTGCGCGCCCTGGCGGGCCAGCTCCAGCGCGTGGCCCCGGCCGATCCCCCGGCCGGCCCCGGTCACGATGGCCACCCGGCCGTCGCAGAGGCCACTCATGTTCCTGCTCCCTCGGCTTCGGTCTGGGCCGCGGCGTACGCGGCCCGGTACTGGTCACGCAGGCGTCGCTTGTACAACTTGCCTGCGTCGGTGCGCGGCAGGCTCTCGACGAAGTCGATGCGCCGCGGGCACTTGTAGCGGGCGAGGTGCTCGCGGCAGTG
>DATBGF010000552.1:0-9774 GCA_036558145.1 Acidimicrobiales bacterium | reverse complement strand
TGCGCCGGGGGCCGTGACCGTGATCCGCTGGTGGAGGCGGTCGTAGACGCCGTCGTGGCCGCCGTCGACGTCACCGTCGCTCGCGGCGGCGGGCGCGGTCGAGCCGCCCGACTCGCCGGGGTCGACGTCGATCAGGTCGGCCGCCACCCGCTCGATCAGCTGCTGGCCGAGGATCCCGCCCGTGGGGCTGTTGGTCAGCACGCACACGGCCAGGCGGCGGGCGGGCACGACCCGCAGGAAGGCCCGCTGGCCGAAGGTGTCGGCGTCCTGGGCCAGGCACACCTCGTCGCCCCAGCGGCGCACGGTCCAGCCCAGGGCCTGCTCCTCGCCGGGGACGTGGCTCTCCACGTGGGGCCGCTGCATGGCCTCGACGTCGGCGGGGGAGAGCAGGTCGGTCCCGTCCGCGGCGCAGCCCCCGTCCAGGTGCATGCGGGCGAAGGCCAGCAGCTCGCCCGCGGGCGCCATGATCCCGCCCATCGGGCCGTTGGACCGGGTCAGCGTCCAGCGGCCCTGGCGGACCGGGTCGGCGCCGGGGGCCTGGACGTGGCCGACCGCGACGCTGTGGAGCAGCGCGTGCTGGGGGAGGGTCAGCGTGGCCCGGCACCCCAGCGGCCGCGTGAGCCGGCGCCGCAGGACCCGGTCGAAGTGCTCGCCGGTGGCGACTTCCAGCATGCGGCCCGCCACGGCGTAGCCCGTGTTGCAGAAGCTGAACGTCTCGTCGGTGGGATGGATCTGCCCCAGCCCGGCCAGCGTGGCCACGTAGCGCTGCAGGGCGTCGGGGTTCCAGCCGGTGTCGATGAGGTGGTCGCCCTCGATCCCGCTCGTGTGGGTGAGCAGGTGGCGGGGCGTGATCTCGATGGTGGCGCCCGGGTCGGCGACCATGAACTCCTGGAGCTGGGCCCGCACCGGCTCGTCCAGCGACACGACCCCGGCCGCCTGGGCCTGCTGCACCAGGGTGGACGTGTACACCTTGGTGACCGACCCGATCTGGAACAGCGTCGCGGGCGTGACGGGCACCCCGGTGGCCACGTTGGCGACCCCGTGGGTGGCCACCTCCGCCTCGTCGTCGAGGAGCACGCCGCAGGCCGCCCCGGGGACCCGGTGCTCGCCGGCCAGCTCGGCCAGCAGGCCGTCCAGGCGGGTCCGGTAGGAGGAGAGCGCCGGCATCGTGCCGCGCACCGTAGCCGCGTGGGAGTTACCGTGAGTTCACACCTGCGTCGATTGCTCCGCGGGTGTGGGAGGCCGCATCCGGCGCCGGACCAGACGGAACACGGCGTAGGCGAGAGCGGCGGGGATCAGGAACGGAAGGGCGAAGCCCACCCCGGCCAGGGCGATGCGCCCGCCGTCCACCAGCGCCACCCAGCCCCGGCGCAGGCCGTCGCTGAAGCCTGGCGTGTCCGACGACGGCACCGGCTCGTCGTCCTCGGACAGGTGGACCTCCAGCGTGCCCAGCGCGACCTGGTCGGCCAGGACCCGCTGCTGGCCCTGGAGCGCCTCCAGCTCGGTCTCGCGCCGGGCCAGCTCGCCCTCGACCGTGGCCAGCTGGCCCACGTCCCCGGCCTCCGACAGCAGTCCCTGCAGCCGCTCGACGCTGCGCTGCAGCGAGGCGACCCGGCTGTCGATGTCCACCACCTGGGCGGTCACGTCCTGGGCGTCCACCGTCTGCTCGACGACGTCGCCGAGGTCGGCGATGTCCGCCCGCACGTCCTCGAAGTGGTCGGCGGGCACTCGCACGGTGATGTCGACCTGGTGGTCCTTCACCCGCGCCTGCTCGTTGGAGACGAACCCGCCCGCGTCGGTGGCGATGCGGGCGACGGCGGTCTCGCCGTCCTCGGCATCGTCCACCCTCAGCTGCATCGAGCCCGTGCGCACGATGTCGCGCTCGGCTGCGATCGCCTGCGTGTCCACGTCCAGCGCGCTGCCGGTGGCGGCCTCGCTCCCGCCCGCGTCGCTCGCCGTGGCCTCGTCCTGGCCGGCGGTGTTCGGCTCCGCGGCCTCGGTCAGCGCGGCCCGGCTGGTGTTGCCCTCCGAGTCGCCCGAGGTGCTGCCGCTGTCGTCGGCGCACCCGGCCGCCAGAGCCACCAACAGCCCCACGGCCAGCGCGGCGCGCCCCCCGCTGCGCCCCCATCCCATCCGCATCGTTGCAATCATGGCAGTAGGACGGCGCGGGGGTGCCCGCGGTTCCCGGGAAAAACCTGGGAACCCGCTGGGGGGGTTGCGTGTCATGACGTCGTGGAACTGACGGCAGAGCCGGTGCGGTCCTTCGAGGACTTCTACCGGGACGAGTGGGCGAGCATCCGGCGGGCGGTGGGCTTCGTGCTGAGCGAGCGAGGGCTGGCCCGTGAATGTGTCGACGAGGCGATGACCCGGGCCTGCGAGCGCTGGGGTCAGGTGTCGGCGACGGGCCGGCCGGCCGCCTGGGTGTACCGGGTCGCCATGGACGAGGCCCGGCGCCGGGGCCGCCGGCACAGCCTCGAACGGCACGAACGGCACGAACGGACCCTGGCCGGCAGCGGCGCCGACCCGGCCATCGCCGCGGCCCTGGCCCGGCTGCCCCTCGACCAGCGGTCGGTGGTGGTCCTCCGCTTCTACCTCGACTGGCCGGCCGAAGCGGTCGCCGACGCCATCGGCGTGGCGCCGGGCGCCGTCGAGGGTCGCCTTCACCGGGCGCTGCGGCGCCTCGAGAGCTCACTGCGGGAGTCAGCATGAACACCATCCTCGAAGACCGCCTGCGTGCGCACTTCGCCGAGCAGGCCGCCCTCGACGTCCTGGAGGACCCCGATCCCCGGGCCGTCATCGACCGGGCCCACGCGGTCCCGGCCCCGCTGCCCCTGCCGCGGCGCCGGCCCCCCGCCCGCGGGAGCGCCCGCGGCCTCATCGTGATCGCCGGCCTGGCCGCCGCCTGCCTGCTGGCCGTGGTGGCGATCGTGGCCACCCGCGGCGGCGGCGACAAGGTCGGCACGAGCGACGACCCCGACCCCACGACCACCGACCAGCCCGAGCGCCGGCCCACGACGACCGCCCCCGACGCGACGTCGACGACCGTGCCCGAGACCACCACGACGGCCCCCGGCGGGGCTGCGGCCTCGGTCCGGTCGGTCGTGGTCGCCCCGCTGGGGGTGCTCGGGTGGTGGGACGGCGAGCACTGGGTCAACGGTCCGCAGCACCTGCCTGCGCCGCTCCAGGGCGGGGAGCAGTACCAGCTCACCCGCATCGGCACCCCGACCACGACCGTCACCGGTCCCGCCCCGACCACGGTCGACTGCATCGGTGAGGACGACCGGCCCATGGTCCGGCTGGACGGCTTCGCCGGCGACGGACCCGTCGACACGGTCGTGGGGGTCACGGGCGTGGCCGACATCCAGCCCCGGCCGGTCACGGTGCTCGACCCGGCCGGCTACAAGGACGAGGCCGTCGCCGCCCTGGCCTCGGCCGGCATCGACGATCCCGCGGCCCGACCGAAGCTGGTCGTGCGCGCCGACCTCGACGGCGACGGCAGCGACGAGGTCCTGATGCAGGTCGAGCGGGTGGCCGACCGGGGCAGCCTGATCGCCGATCCGGGGGACTACTCGGCCGTGTTCATCCGCGAGCTCATCGGGGGCGAGGTCAAGTCCACCGTGGTCGAGCACTACGTCGCCGAAGCCGAATACAACGGCTACATCCTCGTGTTCAGCATCGTGGCGGTCGCCGACCTCAACGGTGACGGCCGCATGGAGGTCGTGCTCGACCACAACTACTACGAGGGCAGCAGCACCGTCGCCTACGAGCTGGCGGGCAACGGCTCGCTTGTGGACGTGATGGGCACCGGGTGCGGGGTGTGAGCGCCATGGAGCTGACGGCGGAGCCGGTGCGGTCGTTCGAGGACTTCTACCGGGCGGAGTGGCCGGGCCTGCGGCGGGCCGTCGGGTTCGTCGTGCAGGACCGGGAGCTGGCCGGAGAGTGCGTGGACGAGGCGATGACCCGGGCGTACGAGCGCTGGGCGCAGGTGTCGCTGATGGAGCGCCCGGCCGGGTGGGTCTATCGAGTGGCGGTCAACGAGGCCCGTAACCGCGGCCGGCGGCACAAGGTCGAACGGGACAAGCAGCCCCGAGGCTCGCTGGCCGTCGTGCCGGGGGCCGACAGCGTGGCCGATCCGGCCATCGCTGCCGCCATCGCCCGGCTCCCGCTCGACCAGCGGTCCGTCGTCGTGCTGCGGTACTACCTCGACTGGACGACGGAGGAGATGGCAGAGGCCCTGGGGGTGGCGACCGGGACCGTGAAGAGCCGCCTGCACCGGGCGTTGCAGCGCCTCGAGCGCTCGCTCGGGAGGCAGGCGTGACCGAGTCGATCGAGGACCGCGTGCGCGCCCACTTCGCGGAGCAGGCCGCCCGGGACGACCTGGGGGAGCCGGACCCCGAGGTCGCCGTCACCCGGGCACTGGCGGCGCCCCGTCCCACCGAGCAGGGCCGGGGACGCCACGGCCGGCCGGGCCGCTCCCGCCGCCTCGCAGTGGTGGGCGGCCTGGCCGCCGCCTGCCTGCTGGCGGTGGTGGCCGTCGTGGCTGCCGATCGCCACCACCCCGGCAGCGTGCACATGAGCAACGAGCCCACGACCACCGCGCGGCCCACCACCTCCGCGCCGGAGCCGTCCACCACGGTGGAGTCCACGCCGGCGCCGCCCTCCACGAGCCTCCCGCCGGTCGCCCCGGCCACCGACGCCGTGACCGTCGGCCGCGACGGGGTGCTGGGCTGGTGGGACGGCCGCGGCTGGGTCGATCCCACGCCCGACAGCAGCACGCCGCTGCGCGGGGGCGAGCGGTTCCAGGTCCTGCGGCTGGGCCGGCCCGCCACCACGGCGACGGGCAGCGCGCCCCGGCTGGACGGCTGCGGTGCGGGCGACGCCTACCTCGTCGACCTCGGCTCCGCCTTCGACGACCCCGGCGTGGCCGTCGCGGTGACCGGCGTGGCCGGCGTCCAGCCCCGGCCGGCGGCCGTGCTTGACCCGGCGACGCCGGGCTACCGGGAGGCCGCGCAGGCCGTGCTGCAGACGCTCGGCATCACCGATCCCGGCCCGACGGTGGCCCAGGTGGTCCGGGCCGACATCGACGGCGACGGCAGCGACGAGGCGCTGGTCGTGGCCGAGCGGATCTCCGATCCCCAGAACCTCATCGCCGCCGGTGGGGACTACTCCGTGCTCTTCCTGCGCCGGCTCGTGAACGGCAGTGTCCAGACCACGGTGGTCGAACAGTCGCTCGCCGCCGGGTCCGAGGCCGGGAACCCGTTCATCGAGCGGTTCCGGGTCGGGCCGGTCGCCGACCTCAACGGCGACGGGCGCATGGAGGTTGTCGTCGACTCCTCGTACTACGAGGGGAGCTCGACCGTCGCCTACGAGCTCGCTGCCACCGGCACCCTGGAGTCGGTGATGGCGGCGGGCTGCGGGTCGTGAGCCGGCCACCGGTAGGGTGGGCGGCTGCCATGAGCACCCGGCGACTCATCTTCGCGGCCCTGTTGTGCGGCCTTGCCATCCTCGTCGCGTTCTCGATCCAGATCGTGCAGATGCGCTGAGCGGCCCGGACAACGGGTAGGCGTAGGCCGGTAGAGTCGCAAGCGGCATTCCGGCCCACGTCACACCCCCGGGAGGTGGTCCCCACGGCCGAGAACTACGACGTCGTCGTCATCGGCGGCGGCCCCGGCGGCTACGCCGCGGCGCTGTACGGCGCCAGCGCCGGGCTCAACATCGCCCTGATCGAGAAGCGCTGGATCGGGGGCACCTGCCTCAACGTCGGCTGCATCCCGGCCAAGGAGCTGCTCGAGACCGCGCACGTGTACCGCACCGTCAGCGAGGCGGCGTCGTTCGGCATCAACGCCGGCGAGCCCCAGATCGACTGGTCGGTCACCCAGCAGCGCAAGCAGGCGGTGGTGGACGAGCTCGTGGGGGGCGTGTCCACGCTGCTCAAGGGGCGCAAGGTGACCGTCTACGACGGCTACGGCCGGCTGCAGGCGGGCCACCGCGTGACCATCGACCCCAACGACGGGTCCGAGCAGGTCGAGATCACCGGCGATGCCGTGATCATCGCCGCCGGCTCGGAGACCCGCACCATCCCCGGCTTCGACGTCGACGGCACCATCGTGATGACCTCCGACGAGGTCCTGTCCATGCCCGACGTGCCCGGCACCGCGGTGGTCATCGGCGGCGGCGCCATCGGCTGCGAGTTCGCCTCGATGATGGCGGACCTGGGCACACAGGTCACCGTGCTGGAGGCGCTGCCCAAGATCCTGCCCGGGTGCGACAAGGACGTCACCCAGATGGTCGAGCGGTCCTTCAAGAAGCGCAACATCGAGGTCCGCACCGGGGTCAAGGTCACCGGCCACGAGCCGGGCGACGGCGGCACGGTCGTGAGCGTCGAGGGCGCCGATCCGATCAAGTGCGACGTCGTCGTCGTGTCGGTGGGGCGCAAGCCCGCCACGGCCGACCTCGGCCTCGACGGCACCGGAGTGCAGATCGACGAGCGCGGCTTCGTGGTGGTCGACGAGCGCTGCCGCACCGGCGAGGACGGCGTGTGGGCCATCGGCGACTGCGTCGCCACCCCGCAGCTGGCCCACGTCGGCTTCGCCGAGGGCATGGTCGCCATCCGCGACATCCTGGGCGAGGAGCCCGTGCCCATCGACTACGGCAAGGTCCCCTGGGGGATCTACTGCCGGCCCGAGGTGGCCTTCGCCGGCCACTCCGAGGAGTCGGCCAAGGAGGCGGGCTACGACGTCGTCGCCTCCAAGCACCGCTACACGGCCAACAGCCGGGCCAAGATCATCGGCGACACGGAGGGCCTGGTGAAGGTGATCGCGGAGAAGACGCCCGACGGCAAGGCGGGGACGATCCTCGGCGTGCACATGGTGGGCCCGTGGGTCACAGAGCAGCTCGGCCAGGGCTATCTGGCGGTCAACTGGGAGGCGACCGTCGACGAGGTCGCCGCCTTCATCCAGCCGCACCCGACGCTGTCCGAGCTGTTCGGCGACACGGTGCAGGACCTGACGGGACGGAGGCTCCACTGATGGCCGACATCCAGATGCCCCAGCTCGGCGAGACCGTCACCGAGGGCACGATCACGAAGTGGTTCAAGAACGTCGGCGACCAGGTGGCCGAGGACGAGCCGCTGTTCGAGGTGTCGACCGACAAGGTCGACTCCGAGGTCCCGTCGCCGGTCAGCGGCGTGCTGTCGGAGATCCTGGTGCAGGAGGGCGACACGGTCGACGTGGGCGTGGTCCTGGCCCGGGTCGGCGACGCCCCCGCAGGCGACCAGGCGGCCGCGCCCGCCGAGTCTGAGGCGGCGCCGGCCGAGGCCGAGGCCGAGCCGGATGAGGGAGGCGGCGAAGCCGCCGCGGCCCAGGAGCAGGAGGCCCCCGCCGAGCAGGCCCCGGAACGGCCGGCTGCGCCCGAGGCGGAGACGACGCCCCAGGGCGACGGCGACGAGTCCGCGGCCGAGCCTGCCGCCGAAGCTCCCGCCCAGCCCGCCACCCCGGCCCCGGCCGCCGAGCAGCCGGCGCCCGGCCCGGGCCAGGCTCCCGCGCAGGCACCGGCCGGGGCGCAGTCCGGGAACGGGCTGCTGCTCTCGCCCGTGGTCCGCCGGCTCATCGCCGAGAACGACCTCGACCCTGCCACGATCAGCGGGACCGGTCCGGGCGGGCGCATCACCCGCAACGACGTGCTGTCCGTGCTCGACCAGCCCAAGGCGCCGGCCGCTCCGGCCCAGCCTGCGGCTCCGGCCCAGCCGGCGCAACCCGCCGCCGCGGCCCCGGCGCCCGCGCC
This sequence comes from Acidimicrobiales bacterium, assembly GCA_036558145.1. Lineage (GTDB taxonomy): Bacteria > Actinomycetota > Acidimicrobiia > Acidimicrobiales > VFJN01 > ZC4RG19. The sequence goes on along the minus strand of DATBGF010000552.1, from coordinate 1,992 downwards.
CGCCGCGGCGCCCAAGCCCCAGCCGGTGGCGAAGGCGGGCGAGCGGGACACGGCGATCCCCCACACCAACATCCGCCGCCGGACGGCCGAGCACATGGTGCGCTCGCTGGCCACCTCCGCCCACGTCTACGTCTCCATCGAGGTGGACTTCGAGGGCGTGGAGCGGGCCCGGGCCGCGGCCAAGGACGCGTTCAAGGCGTCCGAGGGGTTCAGCCTCACCTACCTGCCGTTCATCAGCCGGGCGGTCGTCGACGCCATCCGCGAGTTCCCCGAGGTCAACGCCAGCTTCGGCGAGAACGAGCTGATCGTGCACAACTACGTGAACCTCGGCATCGCCGTCGACCTCGACTTCAAGGGCCTGATGGTGCCGGTGATCCAGGACGCCGACGGCAAGCGGCTCCGGGCCCTGGCCCGCGAGATCAGCGACCTGGCCCGCCGGGCCCGGTCCAAGCAGCTCGGCCCGGACGACATCTCGGGCGGCACGTTCACCATCACCAACCCGGGGCCGTTCGGCACCACCATGACCCTGCCGGTCATCAACCAGCCGCAGGTGGGCATCGTGTCCACCGACGGGGTCAAGCGCCGGCCGGTGGTGATCGACCTGCCCGACGGCAGCGAGGGCATCGCCATCCACTCCGTGGGCAACATCACCCTCACCTGGGACCACCGCGCCTTCGACGGGGCCTACGCCGCGGCGTTCCTGCGCCAGGTGAAGGTGGTCCTCGAGAGCCGCGACTGGTCCGCCGAGCTGGCCTGAGATGCCGCTGCGGGTCCGCTGGCTGGGCCGGGTGCCCTACCGCGAGGCGTGGGCGCTGCAGCGCGGGCTGCACCGCCACTCGCCCGACGACCGGTCACCCGACGACTATCTCCTCCTGCTGGAGCATCCCCACGTCTACACGCTGGGCGTGCGGGCCGACATGCGCCACGTGCTGGTGCCGCCGGCCGAGGTGGGGGCCGACCTGGTCCGCACCGACCGGGGCGGCGACGTCACCTACCACGGGCCGGGCCAGCTGACGGGCTACCCGATCGTGTCCCTGCCCCCGAAGCGGGGGAGCGGGCAGTACGGGCTGGCCGACACCGTGGCCTACGTCCGCTCGGTCGAGCAGCTGCTCATCGACGCCCTGGCCGACGTGGGCCTGCCGGGCGCCGGGTGCCTGCGGGAGTACCCGGGCGTGTGGGTCGATCCCGAGAGCGACGATCCCCGCAAGATCGCCGCCATCGGCGTGCGCCTGACCCGGGGCCGGTCGATGCACGGCTTCGCCCTCAACGTGGCCCCGGACATGCGCTACTGGGGCTACATCGTCCCCTGCGGCATCCCCGACAAGCGGGTGACGTCGCTGGCCGACGAGGGCCTGGACGTGAGCCTGCGGGACATGGCCGACGCCGTGGCCGCCCGCGCCGCCACGCTGTGGGGTGCCGGCGAGTCCGACCGCCGCGATGTCGTCTGGCGCCACCGGCCCGCGGACCTCTCGCCCTTCAGCCGGGGCGAGGGCCCCGGAGATTCCGTGCCCGTGCGCCTGCAGGGGCGGCTGAGCGAGGCGGGCGTGACCGAGGGCCTGCAGATCTCGACCCGCAAGCCGGCCTGGCTGCGCTCGACCTTCCGCACCGCACCGGGCTACCTGCGGCTCAAGCACACCATGCGCGACCTGGGGCTGGTCACGGTGTGCGAGGAGGCGGGCTGCCCCAACATCTTCGAGTGCTGGGCCGACGGCACGGCCACGTTCATGATCAACGGCGAGCGCTGCACCCGCGCCTGCGGGTTCTGCCTGGTCGACACGCGCCACCCCGAAGCGCTCGACGCGAGCGAGCCCGAGCGGGTGGCCGAGGCCGTCGAGCGCATGGGCCTGGGCTTCGCGGTCGTGACCGCCGTGGCCCGTGACGACCTTGCGGACGGCGGGGCCGGGGCCTTCGCCGCCACCATCGAGGCGATCCGGCGGCGGACGCCGGGCGTGCAGGTCGAGGTGCTGATCCCCGACTGCAAGGGTGACGAGG
>DATBGF010000551.1:0-3103 GCA_036558145.1 Acidimicrobiales bacterium | reverse complement strand
GTCGAGGTCGGCGATGATCTCGCGGTCGGCGTCCTTGACGAAGCGGCCCTGCCAGCGGGGGACCCGGTGGTCGAAGGTGGCGTCGGCGTCGACGGGGTTGAGGACGGGGAGGTTCTCGGCCCGCCCGACCTGCTGGTCCTCCTCGCCGAAGGCGGGGGCGAGGTGGACGATGCCGGAGCCGTCGTCGACAGAGACGTAGTCGGCCACCACGACCCGCCAGGCGCTGTCGGGCCCGTCGGGGGCGTCGAGCACGTCGAAGGGGCGCTGGTAGCGCCAGCCGGCGAGCTCGGTGCCCGCCCAGCGGCCGGTGACCGGCGCATCGGGGAACAGCCGCTCGGCGGCCTGCTCGACCATGACGAGGTCGCGCCCGCCCTCGGGCGGCGTGACCCGCACGTACGTGAAGCCCGGTCCGACCGCGGCGGCGACGTTGGAGATCAGCGTCCACGGCGTGGTCGTCCACACCAGGAGGTCCGCGTCCTCGGGGGCGTCGGCGCCGCCGCTGCCCTCGGCCCGGGCGCCCGTCAGCGGGAACCGCACGTAGATCGACGGGTCGACCACGTCGCGGTAGCCCTGCGCCACCTCGTGCGAGCTGAGCGCGGTGCCGCAGCGCCCGCAGTAGGGCGTGACCCGGTGGCCCTCGTAGAGCAGCCCCTTGTCCCACATCTGGCGGACCAGCCACCAGACCGACTCGATGTAGTCGTTGGTGAGCGTCCAGTAGGCGTCGGCCGTGTCGATCCACACGCCGGCCCGGGAGGTGAGCGCCGACCAGTCCTCGATGTAGCGGGTCACCGACTCGCGGCAGCGGGCGTTGAACGCCTCGATGCCGTAGGCCTCGATCTCGGCCTTGTTGCCGAGGCCGAGCTCCTTCTCGATCTCCAGCTCGACGGGCAGGCCGTGGGTGTCCCAGCCGCCCTTGCGGGGCACGTCACGGCCGCGCATGGTCTGGAAGCGCGGGAACAGGTCCTTGAACGCCCGCGCCCACACGTGGTGCAGGCCGGGGCGGCCGTTGGCCGTGGGCGGGCCCTCGTAGAAGATCCACGGCTCCCCGCCCTCCCGCAGGCGGGCCGTCTCCTCGATCACCTTGCGCTCGCGCCAGCGGGACAGGACCCGCCCCTCCAGGGCGGGAAGGTCGAGATCGGGGTCCACGGGGCCAAAAGGCATGGATCAAGGTTAAAGCGGTGGAACCACGGGCACGAACCCATACCCTGCACGGACCCTTGACCGATCCGAGTGGCCGGCAATACCATCCGGCACCCTTTCCCCCGAGGACGGCGCAACTCATGCCCAGAGCCACCAAAGACGCCCCCGTCAAGGCCGCTGGCAAGAAGGCGGCTCCCGCTCGCAAGGCCGCCGCGAAGAAGCCGGTCCTGGACAAGTTCCTCGAGGGCCAGCTGGCCGAGCTGGAGCGTGAGCGGGCCAACTACCTGCGCCAGGCCGAGACGCTCAAGGCCGAGGCCGACTCGCTCACCGAGGACCGCGAGCCCGGTGACGTGCAGTTCGACGAGGAGTCGGGCGAAGGCGACACGCTGGCCGTCGAGCGCGAGCGCGACCTGGCCCTGTCGGCCCAGGCCCGGGCGGCCATCGACCAGATCGACGTCGCGGTGGAGAAGATCCACGCCGGGACCTACGGCCAGTGCGACAACTGCGGCACGACGATCCCCAAGGAGCGGCTCAAGGCGCTGCCCTACGCCGCCCTCTGCGTGAAGTGCAAGAGCGGGGGCCTCGGCCTCGGCCGTTGACACGGGGGGCGCAGGGCCGCAACGTGACCGGGGTGAGCGACGTGAGCGGTGAGCAGCTGGCCACCGACGGTGAGCCCGCGTCCGAGGCTCCGGCGCCGCGCGCCCACGCCCGCTGGCCCCTGCTGCTGGGCACCGCCACCCTGGTCCTGGCCCTGGACCAGCTCACCAAGTGGTGGGCGGTCAACGTGCTCGACCTGCGCACCATCGAGCTCGTCGGCTCGCTGCGGCTGAGGCTGACCATCAACTACGGGTCGGCCTTCAGCCTGGCCGACGGCCGCGGGCCGCTGATCTCGCTCCTGGCCATCGTCATCGTGGTGTTCCTGCTGCGCTCGGGACGCCACGCCACCAGTCCCGCCATGGCCATCACCATCGGCATGGTGCTGGGCGGCGCCATCGGCAACCTCCTGGACCGGGCCTTCCGGGCCGGCGACGGCTTCCTCGGCGGCGGCGTGGTCGACTTCGTCGACCTGCAGTGGTGGCCGGTGTTCAACCGGGCCGACTCGGCCATCGTGGTCGGTGCCATCGCGCTGTTCCTGCTCCAGTGGCAGGACGAGGACAAGCCGGGGGCGGAGCGCAAGACGTGAGGGAGGTCGTGCCGCGGGCGCTCGACGGCCAGCGGCTCGACCGGGTGGTCGCCCTCGTGGCCGCGTGCAGCCGCGCCGAGGCTGCGGCCCTGGTGGACGAGGGTGCGGTGGTCGTGGACGGCCGCGCCGTCACCGCCCGGTCCCACCGGGTGAGCGAGGGCGACGTGCTCGACCTGGTGCTGCCGGCGGCCCCGGACGGCGACGGCCTCCCCGGCCCGGACCCGTCCGTGGAGGTCCCGGTCGTCTACGAGGACGCCGACCTGGTGGTCGTGGACAAGCCCGCGGGCCTGGTGGTCCACCCCGGCGCCGGCCAGGAGTCCGGCACCCTGGTCAACGGCCTCCTGGCCCGCTACCCGGAGCTGCGCACGGTGGGCGAGCCTGCCCGGCCGGGGATCGTCCACCGTCTGGACAAGGGCACGTCGGGCCTGCTCCTGGTGGCCCGCTCGGCGCCCGCCTACGGCAACCTCGTCGTCGCGATCAGCATGCGGAGGGTCGAGCGGGACTACCGCGCGCTGGCGTGGGGCGCCGTGCGCGCGTCCACCGGCATGGTCGACGCGCCCATCGCCCGCTCGTCCCGCGACCGCACCCGCATGGCCGTCAGCTTGCGGGGCAAGGAGGCCCGGACCCGCTACCGGGTCCTCCACAAGTTCCAGGAGCCGGTGACGGTCACCGAGCTGGCGTGCCGGCTGGAGACCGGCCGCACCCACCAGATCCGGGTCCACCTGGCATCGATCGGCCACCCCGTCGTCGGCGACGGCCGCTACGGCGGCGTCCGTCAAT
>DATBGF010000550.1:0-2016 GCA_036558145.1 Acidimicrobiales bacterium | reverse complement strand
GAGCGGTGCTCGACGTACCAGACGTCGAGGTCGAGCCGCTCGTCCCACGGGAGCGCGTTGCGCCCGTTGACCTGCGCCCAGCCGGTGAGGCCCGGGCGGACCTCGTGGCGGCGGGCGTGGCGCGCCGAGTACCGGGTGAGGTAGCGCACCGGCAGGGGGCGGGGACCGACGATGCTCATGTCGCCCCGCAGCACCGACACCAGCGAGGGCAGCTCGTCGACGCTCGTGGCCCGCAGGAAGCGGCCCAGCGGGTTGAGCCGCCGCCGATCGCTGTCGGGCCCGGAGTCGTTCGGATCCTCCGGCAGCATCGTGCGCAGCTTGATCAGCTCGAACGGGATGCCGTCCCGGCCCGCCCGCTTCTGGCGGAACAGCACGGGCCGGCCCAGCCGCACCCGCACGGCCAGCGCCGCCGGCGCGAGCACGGGCGAGCAGAGCACGAGCAGGGTCCCGGCCACGATCACGTCGAGCGCGCGCCTCAGCGAGTCCGCCCGGCGCAGCGCTGCGCCCACCCGTGGTCCGCCTACCCCGACCGCCACCAACGCCAAGTCTTTCCCATCGCCGCCGCGTATGCCACCCTTCTCCTTCGGTGGACACGCGGGGGGCGCGAACGGCGGTGATGAGCAGGGTCAGGGCCCTGCCCGTGGCGCGGCGCTACCCCGCGACCTACCTGTCGGCCACCGCGCAGGGCCGCCGGTTGCGGCACGACGCCCAGGCCATCCGCTCGGTCGTCGTGTTCGTGGGCCATCCCCGCAGCGGCCACAGCCTGGTCGGGGCGCTGCTCGACGCCCACCCCGACATGGTCGTGGCGCACGAGGCCGACGTGCTCAAGTACGTGGCTGCCGGGTTCGGGCGGGACCAGCTCGTCGCGCTGCTGGTGCGGCGCGAGCGGGAGCGGGTCGCGGCCGGGCACCGCTCGGGCAGCGGCTACGGCTACGCAGTCCCCGATGCGTGGCAGGGCCGGTACCGGCGCCTGGCGGTGATCGGCGACAAGAAGGGCGGCCGCACGACGCTGCGCCTGGCGGGCGACCCCGGCCTGGTGGACCGGCTGGTGGACGTGACCGGCGTGCCGGTCCGGCTGGTCCAGGTGGTGCGCAACCCGTGGGACAACATCGCCACGATGCACCGCCGCGCCCCCCGGCGCGGCCTGCCCGAGACCATCGACCTCTACTTCAGCCTCAGCACCACGGTCGACGCGGTGGAGGCCCGCACCGCCCCCGAGGCGTTCCACCGCCTCCGCCACGAGGACCTGGTCAGCGACCCCGCGGCCGAGCTGTCCCGGCTGTGCGGGTTCCTCGAAGTGCCGGTCGAGCCGGACCACCTGGCGGCCTGCGCGGCCGTGGTCTTCCCCGAGCCGCGCCGCACCCGCGACGAGGTCCCGTGGACCCCGGACCAGCGCGCCGGCATCGCCGAGCGCATCGCCCGCCACCCCTGGCTGGACGGCTACGAGGGCCCGGCGTGAGGACCAAGCAGGCGCACCGGCGGCCGTCCGTGGCCCGCATCGTGGACGGCGTGCGGGTCCTGCCCGGGTTCCGGGCCTACCCGACGCTGTACGTGGGCTCGGCGATGAAGGCCCGCCACTACCGGGAGGACCTGGCGTCGGTGCGGGCGTTCCTGCTGTTCGTGGGCCATCCCCGCAGCGGCCACAGCCTGGTCGGCTCGCTGCTCGACGCCCATCCGGCCATGGTCGTGTCCCACGAGCTCGACGTGCTCAAGTACGTGGGCCTCGGCTACCGCCGCGATCAGCTGCTCACGCTGGTGCTGGAGCACGCCCGGGCCAACGCCGAGGCGGGTCGCAAGTCGTGGGGCTACTCCTACGCGGTCCCGGGCCAGTGGCAGGGCCGCTGGCAGCGTCTCGAGGTGATGGGGGACAAGCGGGGCCGCATGACCACCGACCGCCTGGCGGCGCGGCCGGAGCTGCTCGACGACCTGGCCCGGGCGCTGCGGATGCCGGTCAAGGTGGTCCAGGTGGTGCGCAACCCCTACGACAACGTGGCCACCATGCACGCCCGGGGCTCG